>CAZLYS010000223.1:0-6933 GCA_964563415.1 uncultured Halomicronema sp. | reverse complement strand
AAACCAGCCAATACCCAGGGCAAAGAAAATCCAGCCGCCAGTAGCAATCACATTAACGGTTAAGCCCCGACCGACAGCTAAGCGCGCCACCCAAGACATGGTTAACGAAAAGAAGCCCAAGTAAATCAGAGTTTGCCAGGCATAATAGTCGGCCGGAAACAAGAACGACGTTATGTTAGCCCAAAGGGTCTGCAGCAGCTTGATCATAGCCGTTGAGTCACTCCGTAGCGCAGTATCAGGAGCACCAAAATCGCTGAAAAGCTCAATGCATTAGCCTGTAATACCGCGATGATGTGGGGGGGACTCGTATCTGGCTTAGACGATCGCCGATAACGATAGCGATTCGTATTTGTCTCACGCGCGGGTACGATTGGCGATCCCAGTGCCCAAGTCAGCCCTTCTAAACCAAGCACCTTAATCCAAAAGGTGAGAAAGAAAGTGACCAACCCCGCCAACACAACAAAAATGCCCAAGTTGTTAGACACGCCATTGGCATAAAAATTGCCAAACAACACATAGCTGATTACTTGTGTTTGCACCGCTGATGGCAATGCCGGATCCAAAACTAGAAATGCCATCCACCCTAAAACTACCGTAAGCAAATTTAAACTTGCTGCATAGCGAATGCTCGGTTGATAGCCTAACCGTAGCCGCATTCTAAGAACACTTGCTTCTAACGCGATCGCCACTAGCAGCAGCAAACATTGAAACACGATCGCCCGCAGGGGCAACACCGCAGCGTCATCAATCAAAGAAAACGGCATGGATTTGCGAAGCAGATTAAGAGAAGTCGGTTGAAACCAGCAACAGTTTCCGTGGGCTGAGTAGGCTAGATACAGACTAGCGATGATACACGCAGATCGTGATCAATACCGCCATACTAGGCAACAGGGTATCTCGTTGGTAAAGGTTTCGATAGAATTTTAGGCGGTACCGCTCAAAACTTAACGCCCGACAACAACAAATGGTCAGAACTGGCATCGGAATTCGCACCGCACAGCTCCACAACGAGCGCTTGGCCGGCCAAATCCACGTCTACGACGGCGAGGGCAAAGGTAAATCGCAGGTTGCCCTGGGGGTCGTGCTGCGATCCATTGGCCTGGGCATCCACAATTTCATGGAAAGTCGAGTCTTGCTGCTGCGCTTTCTCAAAGGCCCTGGTCGTACCTACGACGAAGATGCAGCCATTGAGGCCCTGCAACGTGGCTTTCCCCATTTGATTGACCAGGTCCGCACCGGTCGGGCGGAGTTTTTCGGCCCGGAGGAGATCACCAAATTTGACCGGCAAGAAGCCCAACGGGGGTGGGATGTGGCGAAGGGTGCGATCGCTTCTGGCCTTTATTCTGTGGTCGTGCTGGATGAGATTAATCCCGTCCTGGATTTGGGCCTGCTACCCGTTGAAGACGTAGTGCGATCGCTAAAAAACAAGCCCGAGCATCTAGAGGTCATCGCCACAGGAAGAGGCGCACCGCCACCCCTGATTGAGGTCGCCAATTTGCATTCTGAGATGAAGCCTCAGCGCCCCCAAAATATGGACTTTCCCGGCATTGAAGGGGTAGAGATTTACACCGGTGATGGCAAAGGCAAATCGACAAGTGCCTTGGGTAAAGCATTGCAGGCAATTGGCCGCGGCATCAGCCAAGACCAATCTCACCGAGTGTTGATTATGCAATGGCTCAAAGGCGGTCAAGGTTATACCGAAGACGCTGCGATCTCAGCACTGCGGAAGAGCTATCCTAATTTGGTCGATCATCAGCGCTGTGGCCGAGATGCGATCGTCTGGCGCGGGCAACAACAAGAAATTGATTATGTCGAAGCGGAACGCGGATGGGAATTGGCCTGTACCGCGATCGCCTCGGGCCTTTACAAAACAGTCATCCTAGACGAACTCAACCCCACGGTTGATCTAGAGCTGCTGCCGGAAGAGCCCATTGTGCAAGCACTGCTGCGAAAACCTCGCGATACGGAAGTCATCATCACCGGACGCTGCAAAAACCCTCCAGCCTATTTTGAGCTAGCCAGTACCCACTCTGAGGTGTTTAACCACAAACACTATGCTGAAAACGGCGTTGACCTGAAGCGTGGTGTCGATTTTTAGGCCATTCTCTACTGCTTTTACTTAAACTTCAGAACAGATAGACAAGGTTTTGGGCGATCGTAGCGATCACCCACAGGCAAGCAATTATTAGGCCCAAGAACCTGACAGAACCACTCGCATGGCACCAAATCAAGCGCTACATGCTGGGCACGCTTATCTGCACTGAGGCCTCAATTGCCTCACCGTTGTACATCAGGGCTTCGTGCCCATTAGCATTAAGCCCTACTGTTAGGGTGTGCTCTCCCGGCGGCAAACTGGGAATGTAATACCATTCACTGTAAATGCGAGTCACTTTCTCGCCATTGATATACAGATGACCATGCCCTTCGGTCAGGTTGCTGGTCGTATTCACCGCTTCAGGCGCAAAGGCCCAGTTAGCGGTTTGCACTTGTAAATTCCACCCAGCCACTGGATCAGGAAAAACATCAACGGTGATTTCAGGAACGGGTTGGCCATCGGGGATCATCAACATGCCATGACCATGCCTTGTGTGGTCTGCGTGTCCCTCGTGTCCTTCGTGATCGCCATGCGCACCTGAAGTAGGGGCAGCATGTTCAGCCTCATGGGGCATCTCGGCCGCTGGGGTGGTAGATTCACTGCCATGATCATGCCCCATATCAGCCCGTAGGCTGACTGGCGTGAGCGCCCCTAAGCCCAGCGTCAAAAAGGTTGCTGTAGTCAGGGTTGTGATTAATTTAGTCATATGTAAGGAATGGCAACTACTTAAGAATGGCAACTTTCGCAAGTTCGGAAAAATCGAGATAGCATCACCGGTTTGAAACACTAGGCAACGACTAGCCAGCCGGAATCATGGGATAAATGTTTTGTTCAGCAGCCTCTAACCTACAGTGACTGGAGATTTATGCAACTGTTGCAATCGTAACTTGGCTCTTTGCGCTCCTGGGAGATCGCCTTGCTGACGGAACTGCTCGGAGGCCGTTTGATAATCTTGGCGGGCAGCATCGGTATCCCCCATCTGTTGCTGCACGAGTCCTCGGTTGAAGTAAGTTTCCGCATGGCGGGGGTTTAGCGTTAAGGCGTGATCAAAATTCTGTAATGCCGCATGATATTCCCCCAGATGATGACAAATGCAGCCTCGGTTAAAATACGCTCGCACATCACTGGCATCCATCACCACCGCCTGATCGAGAGCAAATTTAGCTTCATTCAAGTGGTTATCAGACCAGTAAGCCAATCCCAGATCGTTATACAGATTTGACATCTCCATCGGCGATAGTGCTGCTGCGTAAATCAGCGCCTGGTGATATTGGGCGATCGCCCCTGCCACATCCCCTTGAGCAAACTTCGCCAATCCATAGTTGTAATAGGCACGCGAGTCTTCCGGGTGGGTCTGCAAATGATGGGCAAACGCCGCGATCGCTGCCTCAAACCGTCCTAGCCGATAATGCGCTAGGCCTTGGTAAAAATGAGCGTAGGCATGATCAGCATTCATCGCTAGCGCCGCTTGACAACTTTGAGTCGCCAGTTGCGGCTCACTGAGTATAAGGAAGGTCAAGCACCGATAACTGTAAGCATCATCAAGTGCCTGACCAGACTTAACGGCATCATCGAAGTGCTGCATCGCCCTGTCGTAATGCTGGTGCTCAAAAGCTTCAACGCCGAGTTGTAATGGAGTCTGAGGAGCCGCGATCGCCGCCCCCAGGGAACCCCAAGTACAACTCAGCGATAAACATAAGCCTCCAAGCATCACTACGAGCTGCTTACCAACCTTTTTCAGCTTGGTCCAAAACATAAGTCGCAACATCTGCAATATCTTCACTGGTGAGGCGACCGGCAAATGCAGGCATGGCATTCTTGCCATTTGTCACCTGAGTCTTAATCGCTTCCAGGGAGGCCATCTCATATTGTTCTAGGTCAGCCAGCTTAAGTGTTTTAGCACCGTTTACAACGTTGCCACCACCGATATGGCAAGCCGCACAATTGCTAGCAAATACCTGACCGCCATGGGCAATATCCCCAGCAAAAGCGGGTGTAGTAGCGACCAGCCAACCTACACACGCAACACAAATACCCAAAAGTAGCTTTCTCATCATGCTTTCAAATCCAAGAGCCTTTAAATGTCCAGTTAATGGAGGAATTCACTCCACTAAAGGGAGAGTTTAATGGAAGATGGCCTACTTTTTGGCGCTGTGCTCTACAAAACTTAGCGATCAAGGCCCATCAATTACCTCTCAGCAACTTAATCAAGAGTGAGTCCAGGCAAGCCGACGTCGTCTCTTCTTCATTCGCCATGGAGGGGATAATGGCAGAGCGATCTCAGTTGACCAATCGGCCGAGTAGCCAACTGCACCATTGGAAATGTGTGCTTGCCCTCACCAACACAGTCAGCCGTAAACTCACCCAGGACTAACCAGTCCAATCACTAGGACAGGACTTTATCCGAAACAAACAGAGCCATTCGATTTACTGCCAAGCATCTGGGATAGTGTGAACATTACGACCAGCAAGGGCATCCTGAGAAAGCCAGTTCAATGATAAAGATGCTGACAGGCATCTTTGGCAGTGCTCTACCGACATTTGCATCAAAAAATCAGTTACAGCGTTTCTGGACCTAGTGGGGCATAAGAGTCAATCTAGAGCCTTGGCTGCTAGAAGATAGGCGTTATCCGCTGCAGATAGAAAGCTGTGCCTGTATCAGGCCCGTTGTGAAGTGCTGACAAAAATCGTTGAAAACATCTCTTAGAAAAGATTTTGAGGGTTTTAGGGATTGATCCACACCACCGCTATTAAGGGCAAGATACTATCTACCTCGTCACCGTATTTGCAATGAAGTTCAGTATTGTCATTACTACTTACAATCGACTGCCATTATTAAAACGGGCAATCAATTCCGCCCTTAATCAAACAGTATCTTGTGAGGTGGTGGTGGTAGACGACGCTTCGGACGATGGCACTGAAGCCTATGTCCGTAGCCTCGGTGACCAAGTTATTTACCACCGCAATGAGAAGAATTTGAACCATGCTGGCAGTGTGAATGCTGGGGTCAACGTCGCTACAGGAGAGTGGATTAAATTTTTGGACGATGATGACTATCTAGCAGAAAACTGCGTTGAGCAAATGACTGCGGCGATTAGTCAACATCCAGAAGCCGTTCTCTGTTCTTGTCGCGTTGTTGAAGTCGATGAACAAGAAGTCGAGCTTAGGCGTCGGGGAGCGATTGGCCCTAGTGAAGTTTTCTTTATCCCGCAAGAGGCCGTTCATTACGGCATGTTGTTGGAGCAAATTCCGATCGGTACCCCTGCCCAAGTCGCTGCCCGACGAGACGCTTTTATGAAAACAGGTGGTTGGGATATCAACATGACCACTAACTATGATGATATTGATGCCTGGGTCAGGATTGCTGAGCATGGCGATGTACTGTTTCTACACGACCTCCTGACTTATCGGACTTTATGGTCTGGTAGCTATGAGAAAAAAAAAGGTCTGCCATATCGAGCGGAGCTCAATGTCACGATCAAAGAAAGGATCTACAAACATCTAAACGCTGATTATCAATATGGGTGTCCTGATTTAGAGACGATTAGCAGATATGTACTATTGCATTGGGGGCTCGTTGCACTTCAGCAGTTTAAACTTGCGACGGCCTTGAGGCTGTGCTTCCCTGCGGCTTTGTATCCTCAAGTTTGGGGACTATTTTTCAGGCTACGTTTAGCTCGCAAGAATATCTCGAAGCCACTTGTCCCAAAATTCCCCGTCAAGATAAGTTAGGTATTTGGTGATGGCCTAAGACGGCTATGGCTATGAGGCCTACAGTGGAACCTTCATGATTTCAGCAACCAGTAGTGAAAGAAATCAGCCACTTTTTGTGCTACTGCAGGGCCTTCTACATCGAGCAACATTGAATGTCCCGACTGATCGAACCAAGCTGTGGCGATCGCTCCTGGTACGCGCTGCTGCATCAAGTCTAAGACCACTGGCGGCACGGTTGAGTCTTGGTGAGAGTGGACACCGAGGAGCGGGCATTGAATTTGACTCAACTTTTGCCGAGCGTGGCGCCCTAGCTGCCAAAGTGTTCTGAGTGCTCGCGCATGATAAAACTCGTATGTCGGCAGATAAAAGGGTTCTTGAGACGGTGCTTCTAGCGTGAAATTAGCCCATCCTAAGAGCGGAATTAAAACTTCAGCCTGGCGGGGCAAACGTAGGGCCGGTGCCGCAACTGCACAGGCATCCAGTAATCCTTCTGCAGCCATCGTAAGGGCAATGGCTCCCCCCATTGAGAAACCAAACATTCCCACCTTGGCGTAACGTTGTCGAGCTTGGACAACTTCTATCCGGATAGCGTCGAGCATCTTAGTTGGCGTGATGCCCGCAAAGGCCAGCTCTTGCTCATCACGTTCTCGGTAGCCATGTCCAGGCAACAAAGGGGCCACAGCATCACAATTGTGATGAGCGATCGCCTCGACCGCTGGAGCCACCTCGTAGGGGGTGCCGGTAAAGCCATGGAGACAAATCACCACAGCATCTGATTGCTCTTGAGACCGCCGGTAAAGCGGCTGAGCATCAGTCATAAGCAGGACGTCAGCGCCAGACGGTAATGACTGAAACCCGGAGAAGTAAGACGGCTGTGGCATGGGCTGAGGCACTGTTGAATATCCCACCATATTGCAACAGTCGAGAGCCAAATGCTGCATGCAACCGTTAACAGCTGCCTGACTGAGGATTTTAGTCATCTGAGTGAGGTCAATACACTTGCCGATGACAAGAGCTGTAATCTGACAGGCATAGAATTATGGCTCTAAAAAGCCTGCACCGAGAACTTAGGGATGCGCTCGAAAATAAGATACCAGTCACCGCTACCAAGAGGCCGTGAGATA
>CAZLYS010000222.1:0-6935 GCA_964563415.1 uncultured Halomicronema sp. | reverse complement strand
CATTAGTTCCAGGGCTGACTCAAACACCAGGCGAATGGGAATGGACTGACATCGCCCCCGCAGCCACATGACTTGGTCGTAGTCGAAGAGGAGGCTCCCGAAGAAGACATCGGCTTGCTTGAGCGCCGCCTCAACTTGGTCGGGCTGTGCCGCGAGGTCGCGATCGCTAAACACCCGAATGTCTAACTCGCCGCAACGGGCGATCGCCTGGTCAGCCGCCTGACGATAAAGGTCAGCATTAAATGACTCAAATCCCGCAATCAGGACAATGTGCTTCATGGCTGACAAATCACCTTCAATGTCAGCAAGTCAAGGGAGATAGCCTTCACCTTTTATCCTAAACGATGGCTACGCTAAACACCTGCCCGCTTAAAGGCCGGGAGCAACGAGCGATCGGCTAAATAATGATGCAACTCTTTTACGCTCATGCGGCACAAGTCTTTGGCAACTTCATGAACAGTTAGCTGTCTGGGCAGACCTGATGACATCACCTCACGCATGATGCCTAGCGTTTGAGGCTCCGCTACTAGAATCAGTTGCTGTACTTCGTGAGATGTGCTGAGTTCGATAATTCGACTGACAATAGTTTGAGCAAACCGACGTTCAAATTCCATCATATGATTGCTGCGATGGTCGTCATAGCTGTGCGCTTGCCCAGCGGTACCGCGGTTGCGTCCTGTTTTCGTATTGGCCCACAAATCCTGTCCCTGCATCTCTTTCTCGGCACTGTGCAAGCTGTCGTGCTCAATGAGGTTAGGGCCTGATTCATAGCCATCAAACTCGACTGGGCTGAGGGTAAGAAAGCGAGCTTTGATGCCATCAATTACGGCTACAAGATATTGACTCATGGATTCCCTCCCAAATCGTTATCTACTCTGATCGTAACAACGTTGAGTAGCCCAGATCACATCAAGCCAACAAAGCTTTAGGAGATAGAAGCGTCATGACCTCTACGACACCTCGTCAGCAGGTTCGCAATATTGGTATCTCGGCCCATATTGATGCGGGTAAAACGACGCTATCTGAGCGCATTCTTTTTTATACGGGCAAGATTCACAAAATGCATGAGGTGCATGAGGGCGCTGCCACCATGGACTACATGGAACTGGAGCAGGAAAAAGGCATTACCATCACCTCGGCAGCGGTGACCTGTTTTTGGCAGGACACCCAAATCAACCTGATCGATACACCGGGTCATGTTGACTTCACCATTGAGGTGGAGCGTGCCCTGCGAGTTTTAGACGGGGCGATTTTGGTCCTGGATGGGGTGGCCGGGGTACAGTCTCAAACCATTACCGTCAATCGCCAAATGCAGCGGTATGGGATTCCCCGCATCACCTTCATCAACAAATTAGATCGGGTGGGCGCAAGTCCGTTGGCGATTGTGAACTCACTGCCCGAAAAGCTGGGACTCACCCCCATTTTGCTGCAGTACCCCATCGGTGCCGAAGAAGACTTTGTTGGGGTAATTGATCTGATTGAAATGCAAGCTCACTATTTTGAAGGAGACGCAGGCGAGCAGTGGCTCAAACGCGAAATTCCTGATGAGCTAAGAGCCGAGGTCGAGGCCGCTCGCGATCGCTTACTAGATCAGATTTCGATCTTGTCAGACACCATGATGGAAGAACTGCTAGACGATGAACCCGTTCCCCCTCAGCAAATCTGGGACACGCTGCGGCAGGGAACACTCAATCTGAAGTTTACGCCTGTTTTACTCGGTTCTGCCCTGAAAAATAAGGGAGTACAGCCGCTGCTAGAGGCCATTGCACGCTACTTGCCCTCCCCTCGCGATCGCAGTGCAGTCACAGCGACTGACGTGGAAACGCATCAAAGCATCCCCATCCTGCCTAAAGCGGACGATCCGCTGGTCGCCCTGGCTTTTAAGCTGATTGAAAACGAGTATGGTCAGTTCACCTATGCCCGACTTTATGCTGGGACGCTGAAGCAGGGCGATCGCCTCCACAACAGCCGCACTCAGCAGCGAGTCCGGGTCAACCGACTGATTCGTATCGAAGTCGACAAACGCCAAGAAGTAGACAGCGCTGTTGCCGGCGATATTGTTGGGCTAATTGGCCCCGACTGTGCCTCAGGCGATACCCTCTGTTCTCCCCACCGCAGGGTTTCATTAGAAGGCATGGTGATTCCGGAACCCGTGATGACCCTGGCCCTGACCCCCGATAGCCCGGACGATATTGAACGGCTCGAAAAAGCCCTCCATCGGTTCGTCAAAGAAGATCCGACCCTACAGGTTAGAACCGGCCCAGAGTCCCACAAACTGCTGCTGTCAGGGATGGGAGAACTACATCTCAACATCTACCTGGAGCGCATTTGGCGCGAATATCGGGCTCAGGTCCACGTGGGGGCTCCTGCCGTTGCCTACCGCGAAACCCTTACTCAGGCAGCGCCGTTTGATTACACGTTAGACCAACCCGCTGGCCCCACAGAACAATATGCACAGGTGTCCGGACATATAGAGCCGTGTGAGAAACCTTTCCAGTTCGAGTCGCAGCTGCCTCAGGAGGCCCTCCCGCCGCCATTTCTGGAAGCCTGCGAGCAAGGCTTTCGGGACGCTATTCAAACTGGCTGGCTAAAAGGCTATCCGATTGTCGGTGTCAAGGTTGTTTTAGAGAAAGCCATGCAACATCCACATGCGTCAACACCAGCAACCTTTCGCTTTGCCGCCCGGCAAGGGTTTGAGCAAGCCTTTGCCGCGGCCCAACCGATTCTATTAGAGCCAATGATGCAGCTTGAAGTGGAAACCCCCGCCGACTATGTGGGGACAATACAAAGTAAGCTGCTAGCGCGACGGGCGCTTCTACTTGGGTCTCAATACCGGGGGGATGTCGTTGTGCTGTGGGCCGAAGTGCCTCTAGCGGAGATGTTTGGCTATGCGACTGAACTGCGATCGCACTCCCACGGCATGGCGACTTTTTCGATGGAGTTCGCCGAATATCGTCCTTTGCCAGATACGCTGCTGAGTACGATCCGGTAGTTCTACAGGATAGAGAACAGCCGTGACACTTACATCCAGGCTCAGAGTCAAGATTGCTCCAGCACGCAAGTCCTAATAATTGAACTGACTATCCCCTGCACCCGCAAGTATCGGTTCATTAGACTCTGGTTTCTCCGCCACAATGCATTCAGTGGTGAGGGTCATGGCGGCAATTGAAGCCGCATTTTGGAGCCCACTGCGGGTCACTTTCGCTGGGTCGACGATGCCCGCTTCAAACAGGTTGACGAACTGGTTGGCGATCGCATCGTACCCCACATTAAAATCCTGCTCTTTGATGTGCTCAGCAATCACGGCTCCGTTTTGACCGGCGTTTTCGGCGATGCGGCGGATGGGTGCATAGAGAGCCCGAGCCACAATCAGCGCCCCGGTCAATTCTTCTGCCTTCAAGTGGTCTTGCGCCCAGGTTTCGAGTTGGGGGGCGAGGTGGGCCAACGTGGTGCCGCCGCCGGGGACGATCCCTTCCTCCACTGCCGCCTTGGTCGAGTTAATGGCATCCTCCAGCTTATATTTGCGGTCTTTCATTTCCGTCTCGGTGGCGGCTCCTACCTTAATGATGGCGACGCCGCCGGAGAGTTTAGCCAGGCGCTCCTGCAATTTTTCCTGGTCATAGTCAGAGTCGGTTTCGTCGATCTGACGGCGGATTTGTTCACAGCGAGTTTGCACTGCCTGCTCATTCCCGGCGGCCACAATCGTCGAGGTGTCTTTGGTAATGGTGGCGCGACGGGCTTGTCCCAACCTGTCCAAGTTCGCCTTGTCGAGCGTGAGGCCAGTGTCTTCACTAATGACCTGAGCCCCCGTCAAAACGGCAATGTCTTGCAGGATGGCTTTGCGGCGATCGCCAAACCCAGGGGCTTTAACGGCGACAACCTGCAAGACTCCTCGTAGTTGGTTGACCACCAGCGTGGCCAAGGCTTCCTTTTCGATATCTTCAGCGATCAGCAGCAGTGGCTTACCCGCTTTTGTGACCGACTCTAATATCGGCAGCAAATCTTGGATGAGGGTGATTTTCTTATCCGTGAGGAGAACGTAAGGCTCATCTAACAGCGCTTCCATCCGCTCGGCATCGGTTGCAAAGTAAGGCGATATATACCCGCGGTCAAACCGCATTCCTTCGGTGATTTCCAACTCAGTGGTCATCGATTTGCCTTCTTCCAGAGAGATGACGCCTTCTCGACCCACTTTTTCCATGGCTGTGGCAATCATGTCCCCTATCTCTGGGTCATTGCCCGCTGAGATAGTGCCGACTTGAGCGATCGCGGTTGAATCTTCGACCGGGCGAGCATGGGCTTGGATCTGCTCCACGACAAAATCAGTCGCTTTTTCAATGCCATGGCGGAGGGCCATCGCATTTGCCCCAGCGGCCACATTCCGCAGCCCTTCCTTGACAATGGCCTGGGTCAGCACAACGGCAGTGGTAGTGCCATCTCCCGCAACGTCATTGGTTTTCGATGCGGCTTGCCGAATTAAGGCAGCGCCAGTATTTTCGACATGGTCTTCCAGTTCAATTTCCTTGGCGATCGTGACGCCGTCATTGATAATTTGAGGCTCTCCAAATTTTTTCCCTAAAACCACATTTCGTCCCCGAGGCCCTAATGTGACAGCAACGGCATCTGCCAATAGGTCAATCCCTTTTTCTAGGGCATGACGGGCATCAGCACTGTAAAAAATAGATTTAGCCATTGCAATAACCTCCTGGTGGTTAAGGAACGCGGCTCAATTAATGTATCGTTTTGGTTTTTCGGAGGGGCGCACGGCGGGGCGTCCGTAACAAGATGGGAGATTTTGTGAAATCCTGATTCCTAAAAGTTATGCGAGTGTTGCCAAAAGGTCTTTTTCTGACACTAAGACATAGTCTTCGTTGTCGAGTGCCATGTCAGTGCCGCCATATTTTGAATAGAGAACGCGATCGCCGACCTTGACATCAATCGGTTGGAAAGAACCATCCTTTTTATGACTGCCAGGGCCAATCGCGATCACTTCCCCGATCTGGGGTTTCTCCTTCGCAGTATCCGGAAGCAGAATGCCACCTTCTGTTTGTTCCTCAGGGACGCTGACTTTGATAAGAATGCGATCGCCTAAAGGTTTTACCGTCGTCAGCTTCAAAGCGATTATTGCCATCAGACCTTCTCCTATTGGGGAATCTAAAGGTAGATAAAAACTAGGTTGAGTATGTTTTTCAGAAGTACCTTGTCCCCATTATTCTCAGACTTGTATTACTACGATTAATGCTAATCAAACAATATGAGGAAGTTATGAGTCCATTTTCCCGTCCACTCATTCACCCGCTTCTACAGGCACCTCATTTAGCTGCAGATCCTGAAGTCACCTACTGGGTTGCTTGATGTAAGGCTGCTTTGGTCATCGTCGCGATCGCGCGATCGGTCGCCTTGGGCAGTTGATAATGTTTGCCCCCGGCCTGCTGGGCAAGGTCTGCCATCAGCCCAGTCGAGACAAACTTACGCTCGGTATCGATCACCAGCAAACGCATATCCAAAGCTCGAATCCTGGCGGCAATTTCCAGCAGCTCGGCCTTGAGGTCAGGCTTATCTTCCTGCCAGAGGGGTTCCTCAAGAGAGCGTGCTAAGGGAATGTTGGCGCGACCATCGGTGATCAACACCAGAATGACCTGGCCAATATCTTTCGTCTGCAGGGCATTGGTCCCGACGCGAACCGCCTGAGCCAGGGCGTGGGCCATCGGCGAGCCGCCGCCACAGGGCAAGTGCTCTAATCGTTTGCGCGCAGCGGTGATCGACCGGGTCGGGGGCAATAAAACTTCTGCTTGCTCCCCCCGGAAGTGGATGAGGGCGACCTGGTCACGATGGCGATAAGCCTCCGCCAAAATCTGTAGAGCGGCTCCCTTGGCAGCCTGCATCCGATTTAGCGCCATGGAGCCGGAGGCATCGACGACAAAAAACACCAGGGCGCCCGCTTTACGCGCCAGTCGCTTGATGCGAATATCCTCTTCCTCCACAATTACCCGACGTCCTGGTTGACGCCGTCGGCGGGCAATTTGGTGAGGGGCTGCAGCCCTTAAGGTCGCATCCACGGCAATCCGCTTAATCTCGCCTTTGGGAAACATCGGCTTCACGTAACGGCCTCGGTCTTGAGAGAAAATTAGGCTACGGCTACCCGCTTTGCCGCGTCGTCGGGTGATTTGGGCAAAATCAAGCACCGACGGATCAAGGATGACGCCCTCGGGGTCAAAGAGAAATTCTTCGGGAATTTCGAGGTCTTCTGGCTCGGGTTGCTCCTGGTCTACCGTGTCTTCTGGCTGGGAAGATGCTTCAGGAGTCGTTTCGGGTGGGGGTGGGGGCGGTTGCTCCGGCGGCATTTCGATAATCGCCGCTCGCGGCACAATGGCAAGTTCAACGGCGCAGCGCAAATCTTCGGCATTCACCGCTAAGCGACCGTTCAAAGCCGCATGGGCCTTAGCAATGCGTACGGCAAACAGCTCCGCCCGATGCCCTTCCACAGCGCCACGAATGGCCTCATTCACGAGATAGGCAATTTGCTCCGGTTTAATGGTGACGGTCAGCAGCCATTCCCGTGCCAAGACGATTTGGGTGGTGAGTTCCTCAATCTCGTCAGCGTGTTGCTGCAGAAACTGCTGCGGGGATTCCGCATAGCGCTGGGCACGCTCCACCACTTCGACCCGGTCATTGAGGCTCAAGGGCGCATCGGCAGACAGGACCATCGCAAAGCGATCGAGCAAATGGGTCCGCAGGTCGCCCTCTTGCGGGTTATAAGTAGCAATGAACAGCGGTTGGCAGGGATGCTGAAAACTAATGCCCTCGCGCTCAATGGTGTTGACGCCATCGGTCAAAACGGTGATGAGCAGATTCGTGGTGTGTTCATCGAGCAAATTGATTTCATCGACATATAGCACCCCCCGATGGGCTGCGGCCAGTAAGCCGGGTTGAAA
>CAZLYS010000221.1:0-6945 GCA_964563415.1 uncultured Halomicronema sp. | reverse complement strand
CGCAGGGTCATCGCTTTAACACCACGGGTCGGCCGCCCCAATGGCCGGAGCTGATCGTCATCAGCCTTGAAGTGAATGGTCATGCCCTGATGGGAGCCAATCAAGACACTGTCGCTAGTGCGAGCTAGACGCACCCAGCGCAGTTGATCCCCTTCTTCTAAAGAAATGGCAATGAGACCATTCGAGCGAATGTTGCCAAAGGCAGACAAGGCAGTTTTCTTGACGTAGCCGTTTTGCGTCAACATCACTAGATACTCATCGTCGGTGAACTCTTCTACCGAGATGACGGAGGTGATTTTCTCTTCCTTGGGAATTGGCAACATCTGCACGATGGGCACACCCTGGGAAGTACGAGAGCCTTCAGGCACTTGATAAGCCCGCAAAGAATAGGCGACGCCGCGATCGCTGAAAAAGACGACGTGATCATGACAGCCACAGGTCATGAAGTGCTGAATGCCATCATCTTCTTTGATGCGGGCCCCAGCTTTGCCACGTGTTGCACGACTTTGCGCCTCAAAGGTATCGACAGGCATTCGCTTGATATAGCCATACTCGGTGACTAAAATGACGACCTGTTCATTGGCAATCAGCGAAATATCAGACAGGTCACTGGTATCGGGTTCAATGACTGTGCGGCGCTCCTCTCCAAAGCGATCGCGAAGCTCTTCGACCTCAGTCACAATAATGCCGAGAATGCGCTCGCGACGGGCCAAAATGTCGCGGAAATCGGTAATTTTAGCCTGCAAGTCTTCATGCTCTTGCTGAATTTTGTCCGTCTCTAGAGCCGTCAGACGACGTAACTGCATTTGCAGGATCGCATCCGACTGTACTTCCGTCAGACCGTATCCATCAATCAGCCCCTGCTTCGCAGTCGGGGTGTCAGCCGCATGGCGAATCAGGGTAATGATGGCATCCATGTTATCCATGGCGATCAGGTAACCCTGCAATACGTGGTCGCGTTCCTCAGCCTTACGGAGCAAATACTGGGTGCGTCGGGTAATGGTCTCTACTCGGAAGTCAACGAAGACTTCCAACATTTGCTTGAGGCCCAGCAGTTGCGGTTCTCCGTCGACTAACGCCAGCATATTGACGCCAAAATTGTTTTGCAGCGGCGTCTGCTTATAGAGATTGTTCAACACGACCCGAGCATAAGCGTCACGCTTCAGTTCAATGACGATGCGCATACCATCGCGATCGCTCTCGTCACGAATGTCAGAAATCCCATCTAACCGGCGTTCATTGACCATCTCAGCGATTTTTTCAATCAGCGCCGCCTTGTTGGTTTGATAAGGCAACTCGGTAATGATGATGGCATCGCGATCGGGGCGTCCTGGTTGTTCTAGAGTCTCAATCGCCGCGACGCCACGCATGGTCACTGAACCACGGCCAGTGGTGTACGCATCGCGAATACCTCGAGTGCCTAAAATTTGTGCTCCGGTCGGAAAATCAGGCCCCGGAATCAACTCCACCAACTCATCCAGCGTAATGCCAGGGTTATGAATCAAGGCCACCACACCATCTAAGAGTTCACCCAGATTGTGCGGAGGAATGTTCGTCGCCATCCCTACGGCGATCCCTGAGGAACCATTGAGCAGGAGTTGTGGGACCCGTGAGGGGAGGACAATGGGTTCCTGCTGGGAACCGTCAAAGTTATCGGCAAAATCGACGGTGTCC
The DNA here is from genome assembly GCA_964563415.1 of uncultured Halomicronema sp. Classification (GTDB taxonomy): domain Bacteria; phylum Cyanobacteriota; class Cyanobacteriia; order Phormidesmidales; family Phormidesmidaceae; genus Halomicronema. The sequence continues at coordinate 5,271 of CAZLYS010000221.1, read as the reverse complement.
GCTTCAATATCTTGCAGCAACGATTCACTCGTCAGCGCTTGTAAGCGACACTCGGTATATCGCATGGCGGCTGGCGGGTCATTATCAATGGAGCCAAAATTACCGTGGCCGTTAATCAGTGGTGCGCGCATGGAAAAATCTTGCGCCATACGGACCAGCGCGTCATACACCGCAGTGTCACCGTGGGGGTGATATTTACCCAGCACTTCCCCAACAACACGAGCACATTTCCGAAAAGGGCGATCGAAAGTTAACCCCAATTCATGCATGGCATACAAGATTCGCCGATGCACTGGCTTCAGACCATCTCTGGCATCTGGTAACGCTCGCCCCACAATGACGCTCATGGCGTATTCTAAATATGACCGGGACATTTCGTTCCGTAGGTCGGTGGGGATAATCGTCATAGGATAAAGCTCCAAAATCGCCAAAATTTGGCCAAGAACCGCAGATTGAATCGCTAATCTGCCACTGTAGCCAAATCAGTCGAAAAGTACGCGAAAGTACCGTCTATTTTATCATGCTTTCCAAGGTTCCTGGGGATGGCGGTATGCTGGGAGAACAGACGTTCAAAACCGCTGCAGCGAAGTTTTTCAGCCTATGGCTTCTCAGCTCACTGTCCTCTACTCCGATGAGTTTTTAGAGCATGATACAGGGCGCTTGCATCCAGAAAATTCAGGGCGACTGGTAGCCACGATTCAGGCTCTCAAAACTGTGCCGTGGGCGCATCAATTGCATTGGCAAAAACCGACGGCCTTGGGTGATCGCGATCCGTTACCTGCCATCCGTCGCCTACACAATTTGCATTATTTGAACGACCTCGAACATTTAGCGGAAGTCGGTGGCGGGCGATTGGACCCGGACACAGCCGTGTCGGCAAAAAGCTATGATGTGGCGCTACTCGCGGTCAATGCCTGGTTAGATGGGGTAGATTGCGTCCTGCAACGACAGCAATCCGCATTTGTGTTATCGCGTCCCCCTGGGCACCATGCCGTCAGCGATCGCGGCATGGGGTTTTGTCTGCTGAGCAACGCTGCGATCGCGGCCCACTATGCCCTGCAGCAACCACAGGTCAATCGCGTCGCCATTCTCGATTGGGATGTCCATCACGGCAACGGTACCCAAGCCCTGGTAGAAAACAATCCTCAGATTGCCTATTGTTCACTGCATCAATCACCCGCCTACCCAGGCACCGGCTTTGCCAGCGAAACGGGCTTTCACAATAACGTGTTGAATATTCCCATGGCACCTGGCAGCACTTTAACCGAGTATCAGCCTGCATTTGCAAACAGAGTCATGCCATTTCTCAACAATTTTCAGCCTGATTTGCTCATTGTCAGTGCGGGCTATGACGCCAACCAGGCCGATCCGCTGGCTGGGGTCTCCCTTCAGCCCTCAGACTACGCGGTGTTCACTGGCTACTGTTTAGATATTCAACCCCAGCTCCTCTTTGGATTAGAAGGGGGATACGACTACGATGCCCTAGCGCAATCGGTGATCGCTACCATCGCGGCTTGCTTAGATCCGCAACTGTCGGCAGTCTAGGTCTCAAGGCAGGCGGTGCTTAGATCACACCCAAGCAGAAGTTGATTTTCAGAGCAGCGAGTTCACTAAGACTGGTCTTGAATGTAAAGGATGTAATCGGGGATCTGCTCAGCCCGATAGGCTCCTACCCAGACACGATATCTGCCTGGGAGCCAGGCTCCAGCGATCGCGGGGTTTTTGCTACCGTTATCGTCATTGCACCAGACGCCTCCTGGCCCTGAGATCACCAAGGTGGTATCTAGATCCGACTCAATCCGCATTTCCAAATTAGAAAAGTTAGTCTCTAAAACGACTTCCTCATGGGGCACCTCAGAAACATAGCCTAAGCAAGACCCAGTAGGACTATTGGCAGTATTAACCACATCAGCCGCGAGGCGATCACCGCCACCAGTGCCCTCTAGCTCAGTCGGATTAGGCGAAAACCCAGCAGCTAACGTCAGCACATTGATCTGCGCCGCCGCCAAGCGACCACTCAACCCTTCCATTAGACCCAGTAACGTACCACCGAGTACCCCAATTAACGCGAGTCGATAGGAAATCCGCGTCGGTTTCATAGGATCACCTTTCCCTTTTGGTCGGATCTTACCCTTAGACGCACTTAACTTTGTGCCAGTTCCAGCGCTGCTTTGAGCCGTGGCACGTCAAACTGTCGCTGATGCAAAATCAGCCACGATTCCATCAAATCTGGTCCCTTCATATCTCCCATCAAAGCTGCTCGCATCGACTTCATCATCAGCCCTTTCTTAATGCCCTGGGCTTTGACAATCTCATTGACCAGCGCCTTCCCAGTGTCCAAGCTATCCAAAGCGTTTCCTGTCTGAAGCTGATCGAGAGTGGCCTGCAGCAACTCAGCCACACCGTCTTGATGTAATTGCTGGTTCGCCGCCTCAGAATACTCCATGAGTTCCGAGAAGAAAAAGCGCCCTTGGTCAACTGCATCCGGTAGACGGGTGAGACCCGGCCCCAATAGACCAGCCAGGGTTGTCAACCAGTCTTTATCCGCATCGGGATCAAAGGGATAGCCCGCTGCTTGCCAGTAGGGAGTCAGCATCTCGACTAGTTCCCCGGCAGCAATGTCGTGCAGATATTGGCTATTGAGCCAGTCCAGTTTGTCCCAGTCGAACTTGGCCCCGGCTTTATTGACGCGATCGAAGCTAAATTTCTGAGCAGCACCTTCCAGAGTGAAGCGCTCTTCACTATCAGGAGCTGACCACCCCAGCAGGGTCATATAGTTAGCCAAGGCCTCAGCAGTGAATCCCATCTCCTGAAAATCAGAAATCGAGGTGACGCCATCCCGCTTGGAAAGCTTTTGCCCCGTTTGATTGAGAATCAGCGGGGTGTGAGCAAAGTCTGGCACTTGGCCACCCAAAGCTTCGTAGAGCAAAATTTGCTTGGCCGTGTTGGCAATGTGATCTTCACCCCGAATAACGTGGGTAATGGCCATATCCATATCGTCGACAACGACGGCCAAGTTATAGAGCGGCTGACCGATGCGATCGACCGACGACGCTCGCGCTACCACCATATCGCCACCAAGGTCATTGCCTTGCCAAGTCATCGGGCCACGTACCAAATCATTCCATTGGATAGTACGATCATCATCGATTTTGAAGCGGATGACTGCTTGCCGTCCCTCAGCTTCAAAGGCCCGCTGCTGGTCTTCGGTCAGGTCGCGGTGCCGGTTGTCATAGCGAGGTGCTTGGTTTTTGGCTTTTTGCGCAGTCCGCATGGCGTCTAGTTCTTTCGGCGTGTCATAGGCGCGATAGGCCAGACCTTTATCCAACAAGGTTTGAATCGCCTGCCGATAGAGGTCTAATCGCTCGGACTGAAAGAACGGACCTTCATCCCAAGTCAGACCGAGCCACTGCAAGCCACGGGTAATGTTTTCGGTGAATTCTGGGCGCGATCGCTCCGTATCTGTATCCTCAACCCGTAAGATAAATTGGCCGCCATGATGGCGGGCAAACAGCCAATTAAAAACGGCAGTGCGGGCAGTGCCAATGTGCAGGTTGCCCGTAGGGCTAGGCGCGATGCGAACGCGGACAGTCATGGATGAAGTGCAATAAAACGACGGTCTTCTATTCTATGGTGTGAAGTTTGTCGTTGGGTTGCGATCGCTCTGAAAAATTGGCACTGCTGCGATAAACATCCTTCCCGAACACACTCTACTAAGTACACAGATCTCAGCCCTCACCCCCAAGCCCTTTGGGCAGGCTTCGCCAACAGTCCCCCTCGCCTATTTTTGGGAGAGGGGAAAGCCCGCACAGCCAGCGGTTCAGGACTTATGTGTACGTAGTAGCGAACACACTGGAGTAAAGTCTGTATGTCCCCTGCAAGGCTGGTAAAGCAGTTTGCCTGTAGCCGTGGGATCAGTACTGACAGCTAAAGAGTGGTGATTTCTTGTCCATTGTGCGATTTTTGCGGCTTCGTTTTGTTCCTTTGCTCACGCGACTCCGCCGTCGTCTAGTCAAGGCGGCAACCACGCTCCCAACGATTCGAGACTATGTATTAATTGCTCAGCTACTCGGCCTCTATGGTCTGGTTGCAATTCCTCTCGCCCTAATCAGCGGTTTGACCACAGTGGAATTTGCCGACTTAACTTGGGCTAAACGGGCGTTATTATTTATACGAGTGCTAATGTTTCCAGCCTTTATTGAAGAGGGTTTTTGGCGAGTGTTGCTGCTGCCTCATAAAACGGAACCGGTGAGCGATCGCTTGCGTTGGCTGATGGGCTTTCCAGTTTTAGTGCTGTTTGTGTCAATGCATCCCCTCAACGGCATAACCCTCTACACGGCAGCCGAGAGTACTTTTACTCATCCCGTCTTTTTATGTTTAACCACCTTTCTAGGGCTAATTTGCATGATCGCTTATTGGCGATCGGGCTCTTGGTGGGTACCCACGATTATCCACTGGGCCATTGTCGTAGCCTGGCTGTTGGGGTTCGGTGGCTATGGGCAACTTCATGCCTGATCATGACAATCCTGGGTCATCTCCAGAGCCGACCGTTCACTGATCGGCGAACAGTATGGCGATCGCTAATCTTGCCAACTCATGACTGCATGTTGAATCACTAAGGTCGCTTCGTGTATAGCTGTCCTGAACCCACAAAAAAAGAGGCTCTTAAAAGAGCCTCTTTCATCAACACAAAGTCAACAATTCGATGGTTAGACGAGAGGAGCCATCCTCACCGCATTCGTGGTCAGGAGTTCCTGCAGCTCTTCCGAGTCAACAGTCTCCTTGTCAACCAACATGGACGCTAACTTATCGAGGATGGCGCGATTCTCAACGAGTACCTGCTTCGCCCGCTCGTAGGCTTGGTCGACCAGGCTACGAACCTCTGCATCAATAATGGCGGCGGTTTCTTCTGAGAAGTCGCGCTCAGCTGTAATGTCGCGCCCCAAGAACATGTTGCCTTGCTGGCGACCGAGCGCCACGGGACCGAGTTGACCGCTCATGCCAAAGCGCGTAATCATCTGCCGGGCAACCCGCGCAACTTGCTGTAGGTCGTTAGAAGCCCCTGTAGTTACTTCCTCATTGCCGTAGACGATTTCTTCAGCAATGCGACCACCTAGAGCAACTGCCATTTGATTTTGCAGATAAGCACGGGAATATAGACCCGACTCTAGGCGCTCTTCACTGGGGGTGAACCAAGTCAAACCACCCGCGCGACCTCGGGGAATGATACTGATTTTTTGCACGGGGTCATAGTCAGGCATCAAAGCACCA
>CAZLYS010000220.1:612-6997 GCA_964563415.1 uncultured Halomicronema sp. | reverse complement strand
TGGGGGCTAGATAATCGCTCTAGCAACATGATTAATAACGACTATCCCCTCGGTTTTCGGGTGCGGCTGCACCGCAAAGATCTCAACCTGGCTCTAGAAGCCGCCCGCGAACTAGGCGTGACCCTCCCCATGGCGGCCTATGTAGAGCAAATCGAGACGGGGCTCATCGGTCGCGGCTTTGGGGATGAAGATGTCTCAGCGATCGCTCGCAGTGTCCGTGAACAGTCCGGCATTGATGACTAGAGCCACGTCATGCGCCTGGGGGCAGGCCTGACCCCAGCATCCGCTTGTCTTGAGGCGAGGCAACGACGCTACTCTATGGCTGTGGTGGCGACATCTTCCGCATCTTCTGACCCCTGGCAAAGCATTTGAACGTCTGGATCAGCCTGGCTGTTGTGGGCTAAATAATCTTCCAGCCAAGCACAACTGCTTGCTAGAGAGGTATCGATATCTTCCAGGCCTTCCCGTTCCCAAACCAAAACTCGCCCATCACTGCTGGCAGACACCACATAACCCTCTTCAGAATCAATCGCCACATCTCTCACCCCTTGGGTATGTCCTGAGAGGGTCGAAACTAATCGGCCATCCAAATTCCAAATGCGAATGGAATTATCATTGCTAGCCGTAATAATGTTCTGACCGCTGGGAGTAAAGGTCACCGACAGCACCCCGTCTTCATGGCCTTCGAGGGTGGCCAGGCGTTCGCCGGTACTGACCCGCCAAAGTTTCACCCGGTTGTCATAGCTAGCGGTGGCCAACAACTGACTATCAGGACTGAACTTGGCCGCCAACACCCAACTCTGATGCCCTTGCAGGACTCTAGGTTCGGCATTGGTAATGTCATTAACTGGCCAAATCTTGGTGATGTGGTCCCAGCCGGTGGTAACGATATATTGACCATCGGGGCTAAAGTCCACCCCAAACGCCCCATCTCGATGGGCTTCCAGAGTGGCAACCAAAGTGCCGTCAGTTTGCCACAGGCGGAGGGTATGATCTTCACCGACTGAGGCCACCAGATTGCCATCTGGGTGAAAGGCCACATTGTTGACAGTCCCGACATGTCCAGCCAACACTTGGGCGGAGGGCGTCTCAGACAAAAAAGCTTGCCAGAGGCGGACAGTGCCATCAGTGCTAGCAGAAGCCAACAGACTGCCGTTGGGGCTAAAAGCTACGGCATTCACAGAGTTTTCATGCCCTGTCAACGTTTGACGCAGGTTCCCCCCTTCTTCTTGCCAAAGGCGTACGGTGCCGTCAACCCCACCCGAAGCGATAAGGTCTTCTGTAGGGGTGGTGGCCACACTATTTACCGGCCCTTGATGACCGAGGAGTACATGTAAGTTATCGCGCTGCAAATCCCACAGACGGATGGCGTGGTCGCCGCCAGATGTCGCAATCATCATGCCATCGGGACTGATGGCAAGGGCTGCAATGAGGCCAGTGTGCCCCACTAAGTTACCAGCAGCAGTGCCGTCTAGCTGCCACAGGCGGACCACCTTGTCATCTCCCACTGTGATCAACTGCTCACCATCTGGAGTGAACTGTACGTTATAAATGGGTCCTTCATGAGCGACAAATTCTTGGACCAGGGATTGATCCGTTAAGTTGTGCAGCCTTACCTGACGGTCAGCCCCCGTAGCCGCAAGGGTCTGGCCGTCGGGACTCAGAGCCAGGGCAATCAATGCTGATGGCGAACTTTGAAACTTGCTGAGCGGTTGCCCAGAGGCATCCCAGACATAAACGTTGCCCTGTTCATCCCCAGCGATGATTTGATTGTCAGCCGTCCACAAGAGTGCTTGAAAGCCGCCAACATCCCCATTTAGGGTAGCGACCAAGTCGCCTTCTGACGTCCAGATTTTGACTGTGGCATCTTCGCTGGCAGTTGCGATGCGATCGCCCGTTGGGGCAAAAGCCACAGCCCGAGTCGGTTGTCGATGCCCCTGCCAAGTCTCAGCCAAAGCACCGTCGGCACTCCACAGATGAACAGAACCATCGGCGTCAACCGCCACGAGGCGATCGCCATCGGGGGCAAAGTCCAAATCCAGCAGAGGATAGCCATTGCACTCCAACACATTGAGGGGGGTGCCATCCAAGCCCCAGAGGCGAATATTGCCGTCGGCGCTCACTGAAGCCAGCTTTTGCTCATCCGGGCTAAAGGCCACCTGCCACACTGTCCCCGTATGCCCCTCTAGGCGATTGCGCTCTTGCACCCAAAACAAGGTTTGCTGCAGGGCACTGAGCACCTGTGATCGCTGCTCCGGCGTTTGCAACTCGGGTTCTAACGCCTGAAAGAGCTGCCCAGCTTGAGTCGCTGACAATAGGGCATCAAAGCGCTGATCAGACAAAAACAAGGCTTGAGCTGACTGATTCAGGGCTCTAATGCGGGATTGCTCAGCCTGTTGTTGCGCCTGTTGCGCCTGCCGTGACAGCCCCCAACTCGTAATGCCCATTGCGACTGCCAGCACTGAGACTGCGGTCACAAGTTGCAACCACCGTTGTTGCCCAGCTAAGACCGCTTTTTGGCGGCGCAGTTCTTCATCGCGGGCGGTCGCTTCAACTTCACCACTCGCGATGACATATTGATGATGCAGAGCCGTCGGGCGAGGCTCTTGGTCTTTGCCTTGGGCCAGATAACGATTAGCACGCTCCAGGTCTGCCCCTCGGAGTAAATAGCTCCCGTCGCGATCGTTGCGATCCCATTCCAGCGCTCGCACTAAAAGGCGCGTGTGGGTGCGGACGTAATCTAAATCTTGATCAAGCGCCTCCAGCAGATCCTTAAAGCCCTTTTGAAAATCATCTTGGGTCCGCAAGAAAATCCAATTGAGTCGAGCCAGTTCAGGATGCACGTGATCAGGTTGCACATCTTGGCAGACTACTGGCACGAGACGCTTATTATGCTGGAGCGCTTCTTCAATTTCTTGCCCACAAACCTTAGACGCCACCGAATCAGGGCTCAGCACAAAGACAAAGGTATCCGCCAGCTCAATCCCGAGTTGAATTTCTTGCCACCAGTCCACCGCCACGGGAATATTTTCCCAATCCACCCAAACTTCACGGCTAGTGGCCGCTAGGGCACCATGCAGTTCTTGCACAAACTCCTTATTGCGTCGGGAATAGGAGATGAAAACATTGGCCTGCTTCGTGTCGCCGTCCAATACTTGCCAGACATCGGTGGGCATTTGCCGTCCCGACTTGGGGGCCAACTTGACCCGATAAAGGGTATCTCCCTGACGCTCAATCGTTCTGAGTAACCCTTGTTGAGCCAGCGTATCGAGACTCGCCTGGACCTGTTGAGGAGATTGGTGAAGGTTGTTGGCGATCGTCTCGGCATTAGCTTCATAGTGACGCAGTAGCCAGTTCACAAGCGACTGCTGTTCTGACGGCATCGTCAAAATATCTGCCAACTTTAGGCCTGGCAGTCGCGATTGCCGTTTTCTGGGTTCACCTTTTAGTAGCGCATCTAGCGCATCGTCTCCCATGGGCACTCCTGATTACTAATGCTGGGGCAGCAAGTTTGTACTGCCTATTGCGGGAAATCTCTGCCTCCTATCATATCGAAGGAATTTTGCCTTCCTGGCAGATAGTAACTCGACGGCCTAGCATGAACCCCACGTTTGGCTGTTGCCTATTCCATGAGTAAGGTTTTGAGGTCTTGAATAAAATCAGCAGGACGATTATCTAAGTCGATCGCAGTAAGCAACTCATCGGAAGTGTCAATCAATTTTGCTAACCGCGGATCATCGACAGGTTTACCTTCAACTACTTTGTAGCGCAGGGCATTCACAATATCGTCAGCAATGCGTCCAGTGCCAGCAATGATGACAATTTCTCGACCCGCTGCGACGCTGGCATAGGCATCGCGAACGGTAACCGACCCGCCATTAATCAAAATCGTCATCGACTCATTCTTGCCCGACAGGTAGGTCGCAATTTCCGAAATCCAACGAGATTCATCACCCCATTGTTCCCCCGGAACGAGGATGCAATGGGTGTGATGGGGTTCCAGTGTTGAAGAATCGGGATGAGAAACCGGCTGATCAGGTAAGTTAACCAATGCTTGTGGAGCAACCCCAATTAAGGGAAAGTCACCCTTAATCGCCGCGCGGGCCTGCCCCATCAGCCGCATTACCCCGGCATCGGTACCGCCATCCACCACATAAAGCTGCATTTCCTGAGCTAAAGGAGCCAAGACTCGATAAAACAGTCCATCCAGCTGAGTCTGTTGATCGTCATCCAAACCACTAGCGCCGCCCACAATGACTAAGGTCATGCGAGGTACTTCTAACCCAGTCATATCAAGAAAGCTGGCAACGTCATCGAGGTGTTCTACTAAACCGACCTGTACGCCCTGGTGGTTAGTGTTGTCGGCTGCCTGCAATTGATAGGTCTGAACGGGGGATGACATATATTCAAAATGGATGCAGAAATGACTAAAGAGCTGTACGCTGCAGCACAAATTGATGATTTGTGGATCTAACGGAGAAGCTACCAGCAGCAAATCACCCTAACACGGCCTCAATGTGCCCAACTCAGGAAATGAAGTTGGCATTATTTTAGAAAACAATAGTACCTAAAGGCACCTAAAAGAGCAGCATTAGTCTATTAGATATTGCTGGATTGCAACGATTGGGCTGTATCTAAGCGCTTACCAGACCTTGCCGAGCTCGTAACTGCAAATGAGATTGATGAGAGAGCCCTGTAGGGTTTCTAGCGAGATCTATGGGCGTCAGCCATCAGTATCACCGCATCACCGCTTTGGAATGACAAAAGCTGGCGATCGCAGATGCCTTGAGTCAGAGCTGGACACCATTCTAATTAACCCACTTTCCCATCAAGAGCCACCACAACCCAAACCCCAATCTTGTGATTTTTTGAGCCATTTTCGCGGCTGGGCTAACGGGTTCTCAATGGGCGTAAGACGCCATAAAGCTGCTTTCAGAAGCCACTTTGTGCGGCTTTATTACAGTTCTCCCGGAGGAGAAAGCGGTTAGCTAGGATCGAGTAACAGAACTGCTCAGATTCATCGTAGCCCCTCTACAAAATGTGAGGCAGCTAGCGACTGTGCATATGAGCTAAACCCATGAAAGTATCTAGAAATGAGGTAGATCGGCTCGCTACTCGGTCTCTGTTAGCACAAGAAAATCAAGAACTCCGGGCGGAAAATCGACGCTTAAAGGCAGAAATTCGACGCTTGAAACAAGTGATTCGCCAACTGGAACTGCTGGTCAGACGCCACTGGTGAATATGACACAAGCGGCTTGATTCAGGGACAAACGTCATGAGCGTTTTTGCAGAAGTATCAACATAAACTGTGCCGACAACTTGTTGATACTTCTGCAACGCCATCCTGCAAGCGATATATCAGTCGAGCTCGCCCTATCAACCGAAAATGCGATAACCATCACCATGGCTGACTGCCATGCTTTCAACACTCATTCAAGTTAATTGGCTATCGTAATGGAAGACTTTCGCGAGCTATTCTGGCAGCTTGTATTGATTGACAATGCGCTTGGCAAATTCGGGGACGTGTTCCGCTAGCTTTTCGGGATGATTACGCTTCACGTACAGGTAGTTGCGGGTGAAATGGGAATCGATGGAAAAGCGCGCATACTCCAATCCCTTGGGACCGACACGCTCGATGACGACACCCATGAGCTGTGCGGCCCACATGGGCAATGTTACCCCTTTGTCATAGGCAGGAATGCTCTGCTGCACGGCGGCGTGGCGATCGCCTTGGGAGTCCACCGGCTGGGTATCTAACTGATCCATCACTAGATCCAGCATTTCTTGGCCGAGCTCATTCCGCACGGTAATCCACTGCCAGCCAAAGGGCGCACCCATGTAGCCCACTACAATATCTGCCAAGCCATTTACATAGTCAAAGCAACTCATGCAAGAGGGCGCAAACACATCCTTCAGCTGATTGGTCTTGAGGCCAAAAAACGGGACTTTCTCAATCGAGCCGTCTTCATGCTTGAAATGCACGCGAAAGTCCTGCATGAACTCGTAATGCACCACGGTTTCTGGGGAACGGCTGGTGGTTTCCAAAAACTTTTGTAGTCCGGCCCGCGTCACGTTATCCACACAGGGTGTCCCAAGGACATAGAGTTTTTCGATGCCTAATTCTTGCTCGACTGCCCGCAGCGCTTGAATCTGGCAACCGACCCCAATCACCAACAGCCGCTTCATACCAGACTGCTCTACCTGTTCGAGTACCGAGAGATTGGGCGACAGCGTTGGCTTGTTGACTCGCGCCGCCAAAATTTCTTCCGGGGTCGTGGCAATGATCGGCTGGGGTTGAAAGCGATCTTCCTCGGTGTTTTGCACACAGACGACACCTTCGACCTTCCCCTGAGTAAGCATTTCTATGGCGATCGTACTCACGATA
>CAZLYS010000220.1:0-593 GCA_964563415.1 uncultured Halomicronema sp. | reverse complement strand
CCCTCAATGGGCTTGCGCTTGCGCGCCGCCATCATGTCTTGGTGGACGCCAAAATATTGCTCTAGCGGTTCGTCTAAATTGCGATCGCGTCCGTGGGTTTGGGTTTCTAGAGTCGGAAACTGCTGGTTTAGAAAAGCACAGGCTTCTTTGACATAGTGAATGTAATAGGTGTCACACAGTCCGCATTCGCTACAGAGTTCCTTAGCGGGGCGGCGGGCTCCAGGGCGTAGGGCTTTAGCTTTTTTATGGGCAGGCTGAGCCAACGTCATAATTTCAAAAAAAAGAATGTGAAAAGAGTCTGACAACCACCATAACGCAGGGATTTAACGGTTTCTCTTGGATGACAGCGAATGTAAAGAATTGCTGCGATCAGGACTCATCGAAGCCAGGAAGTCTCGTCTGGTTTAGTTAACGACGTTTGGAGGATAGCGCTGGGTTTTGGGGGAATTGTTAGGATATTCCCACAGGTTTTCTTGCGAATTTTTCTGCAAGCAAAAGGGGACCCGAAAACTAAACTATGCTTAGTCTGGAGTTTCCAGGTATCTTGTGAGCAGGTTTTAGCAAGAGAGTGGGAAATCTAGGTTGAGAGAGAA
>CAZLYS010000219.1:0-7069 GCA_964563415.1 uncultured Halomicronema sp. | reverse complement strand
AGCCAATCAGACCGGGTTTCGCCCGGATGTGATCGTTCTAGACCGAGCCGCCCTCCCTCAAGAGCCGCTGTGGGCCAGCCAACCCGTTGTCACCCTCGGCAGCACCATCAAATTTGTGGCGGAGGTCGTCAGCGGTAACTGGCAAAACGACTACGCCCGTAAACTCGAAGACTATGCTCTGCTGGGCATCCCAGAATACTGGATTGCAGACTATCAAGGGCTAGGCGGCGAATTCTTCATTGGTCGGCCTAAACAACCTACGTTAACCCTTTGCATCCTGAATTCAGAAGGGCGTTATGACCGGCAATTGCTGCGCGGCGATCAGCGCATTATGTCTTCTGTCTTTCCCAACTTGAACCTGACCGCTAAAGCCGTTTTAGGAGTTGGATAAGATTTATCCTCAGCCGCTATGGGTGAATGCCCCATTCAGCATCAACTTCTTCATCGAGCACCCATCCGGCATCGCCGACTGGGTTAACCCACAACTCCATACACAACTGTGATGCAAATGTGACGTGCCAATAGCTTTCAAGCAAACACCTCCCCGTGTTCCTCAGGAGCGAAGCTAGGTACAGATGTAGCTGGATTAAACATAACGGTGTACTGAGCTGAGGGGCTCAGCCGTCGCATGGCTTTCAACTGGGCATCAGCATCATTGCGTCGCCGAAACCGGGCTACCGTGCGCCGCTGCATGTGAGGGAGGAGCTGAACAATACACCAGGGATGAAGCAACTGGTTATAGGGCGAAGAAACCTCCACCTCCTGGGCAGCGGGCAAAGAGCGCGGCTGGCTATCCAAAGGGGTTTGCCCCTGATCGCTAACAGCCTCACTTTGGCCAGACCTCATGCTCTCCCCGATACTGCCAGCCTTGGGGCTCAACGCCTGCTCGATCTTGCCCAACAGTTCAGAGGCCTCTCGATCCGGAGGATGCAACGTCCAGGCGTTGAACGGCGCAGGTTGAAAGGTCAGCCGATAGACTTTGCTGTTTCTACCGTGAACTAGCCAAACGGCCTGCCGAGGCAGCTTTTGCAGACGGTAAGAGCCTTGCTCCGGTTTTGCTAGTGCCGCCCGGATACGTTTGATATCGGCCACGACCCGTTGCCCTTGGCTCATGTGATGTCCTCCCCCATGCCTTAATGCAGTGCAGTTGATGCCACCCTAGCCAGGGGAGATTTGCCAAAACAGAGCATGGTGATATTGACAATCTTGGGTTAGGTATGATCGTCTTCGTGCTCGGTAGAGCAGAGGGCTTGCCGCAGGTCTGCAGGGATCTGGTCAAAGTTGTCGAGCAAAAAATCCATCAGGGCCAGATGGCGCAGGTCTACAGGAGTGGGGCGGCGATAGCTGCGACCTTTGCGAAACCAGCCCCGCACTGTCGAGACCGACCGGGAGCAGATCGCCGCCATGTCTTCTTGGCTCACCTGCCACTTGGCGTAAAAATGCTGGGGCGTCATGCCCAGTTGGCAGTAGCTGTACCGGTCAATCAAGTCTTGCTCGCGGGAGGAAAGCGGTCGGGGATTCATTGGGCAGCCTCCTTATCGAGGGGTTCGAGGTCATCTTCCCAGGCAACATCGGCTCTGACCCAGGCAGCACTGGGCGAACCCGGATCGAGCCAGATCAGGTAACACCATCGCCAACAGTGACTGTGAGGGGCGTAGCTGTAGAACCGGCCAATGACCAAACCCCAATCAGTCGCGTTGCCATAGGAAATCCAGCAGAGGCGATCGCCGTAGTGAAAGCGAGGCGTTTCAACCTGAGGGAAGGCGGCAGGCAGGTCAATCTTTGGCGGGAGGTGCAAGTAGCTAGGGTTGGGGACATACTCGGAGGCTCGATGGATGAGCTGAAGCTGTCGCGATCGCTGACGTGAAAAGGGTTGAACCATAGAGATGGCACCTCCTGAGTGCTGGTGAAGGTCAGCCTGGGCATTAACCGATACTGAGGCGACTTGGACTAGCGTATGTAACCTGTCTAGATTAACTTAATCTACTCTAGATTAGAGTAGATTACCCTTGGGCGCAATGCTTCACTTAGGCTTGCTCTAGAGCTAAATAGAGTGGCTATGACTACCCAGAAGCGCCAGACCAGCATTTACTTGCCAGACCCTATGAGGGAAGCCATTCAGGCGATCGCAGACAGAGAGCAACGATCGTTTACATTTGTGGTCGAAATGCTCTTGAGGGAGGCCTTAGAGACGAGAGAGGCCACCGGGAAGAATGGTTGAGTGAACTCAGTAAAAGCTTTTATCGATGCCTATCATCACGATCAAGTTTGAAGAAGCTAAGCGTGCCATCGCTTTTCCCGGCTTCCACAGTGACAAGTTACTTAAGATTGCCCTTACGGATCCCTGCACCGTTAATGAGTTAGGGCTGCCACCCACCGACCAAGTCACACTCAAGCGAGAATACCGCTGTCTTGCTTTCTTAGGCGACATGCTAATAGATGCCATGCTGACCGATTTTCTCTACGGCACTAGGTGCGAGCTAACTCACGAAGATTTTGATGATTATCGGCAAGATTTGGTGGATAGACCGTCTCTTGCTAACTTTGCGATCACCCTTGGTTTACCCGAAGTTAGCTCTTCCTGGAACCGGAAAAACCGGAAACCTCCTAAGGATGAGCCCGGCGTCTGGGGCGAGATGTTTGAGGCGGTTGTAGGCGTGCTGTTTTTGGATGCTGACCGCGATTTTGCCCAAGTTTCTAAGTGGCTTTGTAACCGGTTTCTTGGGGAAGCAGTTGATGGCTATTAATAAGACGCCACTTTAGTGCCAGGAGAAGATTACGCTGAGATGCAAGGTCTACCCAGTTCTTTCGATACAGTGTTCTCAACCAGCGATGGCAATGACTGAGCAGGATTTCAGGACGCTTGCTATTCCAGAAGGGATTCACCGGGGGCTGAACGCCACTTCTCCTACATCACCCGTGAGCCTGACAGTGCAGTATTGAAGCAGTTCGTCAAGCCGCCGAGTCATATCATTTCTGTTCTTTCTGGGGCGTTTTCCAGTAGCGCCTCGTCCGAGCCGTCCAGCTTGTGCCGAAGCTACCCTTCAGGTATGTCCTCTTCTAGAAGAGTTCTTCCTGTCTAACCCCGATTTCCTCCCCGGTAATCCAGGCTCTACAAAGGACTGTTATCCCGTCGCGTCATCCATCGGCTTAAAAAATGACGCCAACTCCTCAATTGCCAAGACAACTACCTCCTCCGTTGCCTTAGGATTTAGCGAATCTCCGATCGCAGCGGCGCTGACTTCAGTCTCAAATTCACAGATTTGTTCTCCCATTCCATAGACCGCTTCCGCCTCCAGAATGCTGATGTGGGTAATCGGAATCAGCTGATCGGCTTCGTCTGGCTCAGAGATCTTCAGAGTCAGGTAGCAGCCTTCGCGAAAGGTGATTTTCTCTAGCAAGTCCTGTACTCGTTTAGGCGCACCGGAACGCCATTCCTCTAGTTTGCTTTCATCGCATGAGAACGCCGTCAGTAAATGCCCTTGGCCCATAGCTTTCACAATTCTGTGGACAATGGCTGGGGCCTGTAGGTGGGGCGTGACCCAATATTTCTCTAGGTCTCGTCTGAGCCCTTGCCAGGGTCTGAGATGGTGTTGGCTGAGCCCTACGTCAAAGTATGCTGGGGAAATGCCGGTGATCTCCTGAATGTCTTGGTTCTTGAGCTGTAACTCTAGAACAGCTGCGTCGGGCAATTCAGGATGGGGGGAGGGCAGGCTCATGAGCCAGTCGCGATCGCGAAACAGGCGATCGTCCATCAGATAGTCTTCAATCAGGTCTTCCCACAACTCTATGTTTGTTTCCTGGGGTGACTTCGGGATCCAAGGCAAAAAGTCTAGATAGTTTTTTTGATCAAAAGCATCTTGTGCCTTGATTCTGCAAACTTGAATGTCGACTTCGGAAAGCTCACCATGTTCGCTGGACTCATCACAAAGAACGTCCTCAACCATATCGACCAATGACAGGCCATGGAGAGCATAGAAAAACAGGAGCACTTGTCGCCGCCAGAAGTACACACCTTCAAGGGAATCAGCAGACCCCATAGACGTCAGCTCTTTAGCTGTATCGATTTCCATGACAATGAGACCTTTAAGGTACTCAAATGGAATTGCTCCTGCTTCGGCAAGGATGGCATTTTGTCCACCGAGGGAAGCCAGCGGATCCATAATCGCTATGGCAGACTCACAGACCGCTGCCAGCTTTGCTTCGATGGATAAGGCATCAAATCGCTCGGTGACATTGACATACTCAAAGGGATTGTCATAATCGAGCTCACGCAACTCGTCAAATTTCTCAAAGAAAGCCGCCACGAGATTGGCAAAGATCCACCGTTCGATTTCGGTAGCATAGGGTTGCCCATGTTTGACTGGCCACATGTCGAATGTCCCCAAAATACCTGTTGGCAACGCAAAGATAGAGCACTCTTTTGCTAAGGGTAGCCAGAAATATCAGGCTTCAGCCCCCCTCATGGTCTGCCCATGGCTTTTTCCTGAGCTGACTGGTGAAAGGTCTCGCTGCAGCTCTTGGCGAATCAGGGCGAACCGCCGTACATCTTCCTGCGTCAACCAGGACTCAATCTGGTAAAGCGTCTGCCCACCCTGCCGATATGTCCGTAAGTTAAGTATGGTCTCCGGCAGGTGGTTAGCATCGCCCCTAAATTCGATATTTAGATCGCGTCCCCGCTCCACGATCGTATAGAACTGCTTGCCCTCAAACACTCGCTGACCTCGGGGCTGTCCCTGACAAAACCGTTCCAAGAGCAGCACAGCGGTTCCCGCAATCTGTTCCTGGGTCTTGCGGTCAACTGAGATAGGAGTTCTGGGCGGCGGTCGGTTCATGTCAGGTCATTGATGAAGGGATTCAGTCCTGCCATGATGGCAGCATCATCTCCCAAGAACTCTCGTAGTTGTTCATCCACGGGACCAACGGCAGAGGGAGCCTGAGTGGTTGGGTTCGAGAAAATCTCTGCTTTATCGGGATCTACTTTTCTGAGTGAGTCAGAGCCATTGGCCTGCGCTGGGGCAGCAACTTGGATGCCTTGCCCTGGATAAGTTAGATAGCTAAGGCTAGTTGGGCTATTGGATATGACGTCCAAGGACAGCACCTCAGGAAGGAACTGTTCTTTGATTTCCAGAATCTGAGACGTCAACTGCCGGATCGATCGTATCGCCTGCCGTCGAATGTCTTCTGCTGGGGCTTCGACTGACTCCATCGCAAAGGGACCATAAAATCCGTTCAACGCTGATCGCGTGCGAGCATGAAGGTCATGGCGTGATCGCCCGCGACAGTAATCGATAACAGCCACATCCAACTCATCCTGGCTGGAGTACTGAATTCGGGCTTTGGTTCTGAATGCTGGGGCCATTTTTCAAGTCTTTGCCTTTAATGAAGTGCTTGAGGCGATCTCTAGCGGGACTGAGCCGGTGCTGTGCTGTACATGAATGTTTTGAACAGGCCATAGACATCCGCCCAGCGAACGCTAGTAATCAGGTCCGGCTCTGCTGTCCCCTCTTGACCTCGGAGCACATCCGTCATTTCTGGCCTTAACGTCTCAGCCCAGGTAATTTGCTGAGTGAGTCCCCGGTGGTTAAAAAATTGCTCCAGCTCTGACCGAATGAAATAGGCCGCTCCTCCACCCACAATCACGTCCGCTTCAGCAGCGGGCAGCCACTCCACCAAAAATTGATGGACTCGCTCCAGGTAAAACTCACGAGCATAGATGCAGACTTTAGACAGATCGAGGGCTTCCTGCCGACCGGGAATCTGAAATGTTTCATGCCCCTGAAGAATTGCTTCGAGCAAAGCTGGGTCATCTGGGGCGACACTGGGCAGTTCGGTGGCACATTGCTTCAGGTATTCCACGAATCCAGGGCCTTGCGAAGTACTGTTGGTTTCCTGGGGTGTGCTGCCTTTTTCAAAGGTGAGGATGGAGAGATTGCGGTGGCCAAACATGAGCACGACGACGGTGCGATCGCGAATGCTCAATCCAGATTTAGCTAACTGCAATCCCTTCGCTAGATAAAGCCCCGCTCCTTCCGGCTGCATCTCAATTCGTTCTAGCTGTCCAAAGAGGAGCTTGCCGCGAAAGCTGAAGTCTGAAATCGCTCCTTCAATCTGGGTTTTCAATGCCTTGCGGTCTTGCCAGTATTCTTCCAGGGGCAGTAATAATCCGAGTTGAGCCGAGAACTGACCATTACTTCCAGTGGCTTGAGTCTTCTCGGCGATAACCCCGAGGGTGGCCAGGATTTTGTAGAGGGCGCGATCGCGTTTCGGCAGAGCCAGACCCGAGTCACCTTTTTGGGCGATCGCTAAGGCCCCCACCGCATAGGTGCCGTTACCCACTGTGATGTAAGCACTATCCTCCGGTTCCTGGCTCGTGAGTCCGCCTAACGTGAGGCGATCTAGTCGGGTAGGATTGAGGCGAGCTACTTGCGGGGCCAGGTGCAGTAATTCTGGTTTGTGATGCCAATAAAAGCACTTGGTCGCGGAGCTGCCCATATCGATGTAAGTCTGGATTTTTGCAATCATAAATAGAAGTCAATAACGACTTGTCATCAACAACGTGAAGGCATTTAGAGAGCCTCGTTATTGCTGAATGACACTCTCATTTTGACGAGCCGTTTTAGTTCACGACTCAATCACGGTTGAATTGTGATTTCTAGTAAATTCAATCAATGACATGATGCAGATTTCTGCGGCACTTCAGTGTTTAAGCACGACTTGAGCACGGTTTAATCATAAGTGAGAGTATTCAGAAACCATAATCGCAAAGATTTGAGTTGTTATGCACGACTTGAACATGACTCATTCACGGCTTAATTATGACTTGCTAAAAGTTTGTGATTTGGTTCTACTGGACTTGCTTCACTATTGTGATTTTCAAGAAATAATTTCACAGTCTTTCCGCTGATTCAAAACAAGCATTTTTCCTGAGCTAAAACTTGAGACATTAACATGTTGTTCTCAACAGCAATTCTCTGGAAGAGAACGATAGGCAACTGAATATTGGGGGCTACGCAACGCAGTGGAGTGGCGTAGCCCCCAATATTCATTAACATGTTGTTCTCAACAG
>CAZLYS010000218.1:0-7110 GCA_964563415.1 uncultured Halomicronema sp. | reverse complement strand
GTCAGATTTGTGTCAACGCTTTCGCGATGCGGGTTATCGCCTGCTCTACACTCCGGATGTGTCGCTGGTTCACATCGGGGGCTACTCAGTCGCTCAAGTCGCCGGTAAAATGGCCGCTGAATACCGCCGTAGTCAGCGCTATTACTACACCAAACATCGGCCTGCTTGGGAGCAATGGGTGCTGCATCGCTACCTGGCGTTCAAACAATGGCGGCAGGCACGACGCAATGGCCCTTGATTCTCTAATTACAGAATTTTGATAACTATCCTGAATTTTGTTCGTGCATCCTTTCAGGCACTGCGTTTAGGGGTTGCGTCACATGGCTAAACCTCACTTCAAAGCAGCTTTTCCACTAGGCACAAGGCTTCTCAGACTGTACTAGGATGGAGCTTTGGAACTAAACGCATAACTGCACGTTTGTTCACCCTGACGCACAATCTCTGCTGGGCAATTTAGGCTTTATGGGCAACACATTTGGACATCTCTTTCGCATCACCACCTTTGGCGAATCCCACGGGGGAGCCGTCGGGGTTGTTATCGACGGGTGTCCCCCCCAGATCGAAATCACGCCAGAAGAAATTCAGGTAGAACTGGACCGCCGCCGCCCAGGGCAGAGCAAAATCACCACACCCCGCAAAGAAGCCGATCGCTGCGAGATTTTGTCGGGGGTCTTTCAGGGTAAAACGCTGGGCACACCCATTTCGATCATGGTGCGCAACAAAGATACGCGCCCTCAGGACTATAGCGAGATGGCCACGACCTATCGCCCCTCCCATGCTGATGCGACCTATGACAGCAAGTATGGCTTTCGTAACTATCAAGGTGGGGGGCGCTCTTCGGCGCGGGAGACTATTGGTCGTGTTGCTGCTGGGGCGATCGCCAAAAAAATCCTCAAACAATATACAGGCGTAGAAATTATCGGTTACGTCAAGCGCATCCAAGATCTGGAAAGCGTGATTGACCCCAACACGGTCACGCTAGAACAGGTCGAGAGCAACATTGTGCGCTGCCCTGATGCCGAAGCGGCTGAGCGCATGATTGAGCGGATTGAGCAAATCCGTGATCAAGGCGACTCCATTGGCGGGGTTGTAGAATGTGTGGCCCGGAGCGTTCCCAAAGGGTTGGGTTCCCCAGTCTTTGACAAGCTGGAAGCCGATTTAGCCAAGGGCGTCATGTCTCTCCCTGCCAGCAAAGGCTTTGAACTCGGGTCTGGCTTTGCGGGAACGCTACTCACAGGTAGCCAGCACAATGACGAGTACTATACCGACGATGCTGGCAACTGGCGCACTCGCACTAACCGGTCTGGCGGTACGCAAGGCGGCATCAGCAATGGCGAAAACGTGATCATTCGGGCCGCCTTCAAACCCACAGCCACCATTCGCAAAGAGCAAAAAACCGTGACTAATGCGGGAGAAGAAACCGTTCTGGCCGCTCGCGGGCGCCACGACCCCTGCGTCTTGCCGCGAGCTGTCCCCATGGTGGAAGCGATGATGGCCCTAGTGCTCTGTGATCATCTCCTGCGCCACCATGGTCAATGCCAATTATTCAGCTGAGCATAGGCTCCCTTGCTAGTAAACCTGCAACGATCGCTTGTTGATCGACCAAACCCCCACCCCTTAACTCGTTTCAATTCGCGTCTAGTCATTTGTTAAAGGCAAAGCGACGTATCATTCTGAGATGAGACGAATGGTTGGAGCTTATGAGTCTGTCGCGTATTTGGGTCGTCGCTAAGAATGTCTTCAAAGAGGTTATTCGCGATCGCGTCTTGTACCTAGCAGGCCTATATGCGATTCTGCTGTTTGCGGCGGCCGCCTTGCTTCCGAGTTTTGCCGCTAATGCCCAAGATAAAATCATCCTCGATATCGGATTAGCCGGAATTCACTTGATGGGCCTAGTGGTCACAGTTTTTGTCGGGACTGGCCTCATCAACAAAGAAATTGAAAAACGAACTGTCTTGGTGTTGATTGCCAAACCCGTCAGTCGTTTGGAATTCATCTTGGGCAAGCACTTGGGCCTCTCTGCCGTCTTGGCCGTTTTGCTGGGAGGATTAACGGCCGTTTATTTGGGAGTTTTGGTCCTCCATCAAATTGAGTTCACTGCGTTCAGCCTGCTGCTAGCCATTTTCTACACTTTTGTGGAATTGATGTTGCTGACCGCCGCCGCCCTACTCTTCGGCGTCTTTACCAGTTCATTGCTTGCGACCTTATTAACGATTGGGATCTACATCATGGGACACCTGAGTCAGGACATTGTGGCTTTTGGCCAACTGACTGACAACACCCTATTGCAGCGAGTAACGAACAATATGTATCTAGTTTTGCCTGATTTAGAGCGTCTCAACTTTCGCAATGAGGCTGTTTATGGCATGGCGCTGTTTCCCAGTCCCCCAGAGCTGATTAGTGACTTATTCTATGGTCTGCTTTACATGGCCCTACTGCTAACCGTGGCTGTCTTTATTTTTGGTCGTCGCCAATTTTAGGTGCTAGCTGGCCCCCTCAATCTCCAGCATGATTGGGTGAATAGGGCGTTTCTGACATCCTGATTGGCAATCACGTTATTGAATCAAGAAATCAACCTTGTCAAGAGGATTTTTTTTCAATTCTCTCAGTAATTTGACTCTATTCAGTCAGCAAAGACTGATCACGTGAGGCTTGAGTATCGCCACAACACTCGGATCATGGGACGTAAAGATCAAGGTGCCATTGGCCTGGGTGAAGTTTTTCAGCACATTGAGCATTAACTCAAGAGACGTGGGATCCTGACCGACCATGATTTCATCTAACAAGCAGATACGGGGTTGACGGGCAAGCACTGCCCCCAGAGCTAATCGCCGCTTTTGCCCCTGGGATAAGGCTTGGGGATGGCGATCTGCCCAGGGATTTAAATTGAGTTGTCTCAACAATTGCCCCGCTTGGTCCGGGTCTACCGCAGGCTGCATGATCTCTGCTTCTACACTTTCTGCAAAGAGCTGATGATTGGGATTTTGTAAAACAAAGCCAATAGTCTGCGATCGCTGCACGGCGGTTTGGTTGGTTGCCTCCTGTCCTAACACTTCCAACTGGCCTGTTGTTGGTGACAGCAAACCACTCAAAAGTCGGAGCAGCGTCGTTTTGCCACACCCGTTATCTCCCTGCAGAAGTACCGTGTCTCCCATATACACCTGAAGATCTGGGAAGGGTGGATAGCCCCCCCAGCTGAGAGTATCTGTGCGCAGAATGATGGGAGATTCTGAGGGTAAGGGGGCCGGTAATGAGGTTGCTGCCGGAGTCGAAAAGGTGAGGGTTGACAGTGTTGAAGTCTCTATCGGGAATACCTTGCCAGCTTTGATGCGATAGGCGCGATCGCACAGTCCTTGTAACAATTCCAGACGATGCTCAATTAGTAGCACCGCCTGTCCTTGCTGTACCTGTTGTTGGAGAAGCTGCAGTAGACGCTTAACCCCATCTTGATCGAGAAAAGCAAACGGTTCATCCAGGATTAAGACATCAGGATGGCGTGTGGTCAAACAGGCAAGTAAGAGCCGTTGCTTCTGACCTGCCGAAAGTTGGCGAATCGGCCAGTTTTTTTGGTCAACCAAATCAAATGCGACTAAAGCATTTTGGGCCAGCGACTGTATTTCACCTGGGGGACGATTCCAATTTTCCAGGCCAAAGACAATCTCTTCCCACACCTGATCGGTGAAGAGTTGCGTTTCAACATTCTGCAGCAAAATGCCCATATGCTGCGATCTCTGCCGTACAGACCACTCTGAAATTGCCCGTCCGCAGCAGTAAGTTTGCCCCAAGAGTTTGCCACCAGTATGCTCTGGAGCAATACCGCTAATGCAGTTCAGTAATGTACTTTTGCCGCTTCCCGTTGCCCCAGAGAGCACCACCAGTTCCCCAGCATTTAGGGTCAGATGAATGTTTTGTAGAGTCGGGTCGGTTTGCCCAACATGGGTAAAAGTGAGGTCAACCACCTCTAACACAGGCGTGGTGGCGTCTTTGCTTCCCTGGGAGCTGTCAGGGGTTAATACAGTCATGAAACCGTCAACGAATCCACTCTAGATAACACACCCCACCGATCCACAGGAGAACGACGAGGCTAAAGAACGTGTCAGCTTGTTGCCATCGGAGCGGGGCGCTACAACTTCGGGGGGCATCCGGGTCATAGCCCCGGGTTTGTAATCCTATGGTGACATCATCAGCATAGGTCACCATTTGAAATATAAGGGGCACAATCAAGCCTGCAAACCATTGTCTGGGGCGACGACGGAGGTCAATGCCGCGCAATTGGTTGGCCTCCCAAATGCGCTGGAGTTCTAGCTGCATTAACGGTACAAAACGCCAGATTAGCATTAGGCTCAGGGTCAGAAAACTGGGCAGCTTCATGACCTGGAGGGCGCTAATCAGATTGGCCGGTGGGGTAGTGAGCGCCAGAACCGGGGCAGGTAACACAATGGCAAGGAGCCGTAGGGTACTGAAAACGGCCTTGGACCAATCTCCCAATAGCCAGCCAGAGGACACTGCAAAAAGCATCAGCATCAGAAGGCCGTATAGCAGTGCCCCCAGTGGCACCCTCAGTTGAGTCAGCAACAGCAACAACCCGATAACGAGGAGCATCATGGCCGACAGTTGCGTCAGAATTAGAGCCAACCCCATCAACCCAAAACTTAAACCGATTTTTAAGAAGGGGTTGATCGAGGTCAGGGCACTGCTGAAGGGGGGCGATCGTCTAACTTTCCGCATCCAGCTTTCCTGCTCGGCGTAGTTGCGACACAATCTTTTCCCCGAGCCACCAGCCGATCGCTCCAGTACATCCTGCCGCGATCGCTAATGCCGCAATCAACCACGGTTTCGTTAATAGTTCAGCAAAGATGCCACCAACCATCAGGCCAGCACTCGGCAGTCCAATCGCGATCGCACTCGCAAAGAAAACTACTGTTCCGAGCAATCGATTACGCTTAACGCGATAGTTACCGGCAAAATACACAACGGCTTCAGTGACGACAACAGTCAACCCCAGATAGAGGGTAATCGCGGGCGAGAGGGGCAACAACAACACGGCTAAAGGCAAAATCATGAGGGCGACACTGCCCCGTCGCTGCAACCGGGCCATCCCCAAGGTTAAAAAAATGCCCCCAAAGGGAGCCCAAGCCACCAATTGCAAAAACGGCGGTACTAACGGACCCACTACAAAAATTGATGCCACCATACCGATGGTCATAAAGGCCGCAAAGACGTAGTCTCTTAATTTCCAAGGACTTTTCATCGGTCAAATCAGATTTAATTTAGAGGGCAACTCCCTATCAGAGAGCGAAATAACTTTAAGGGAGAGTCAACTCATGTGTATAAATTGAGCTTGACATTAACCAGCCATCATGGGAAGCCTCTTAATGACAGAGGATACAGACAAGTGTCTGAGAGTACCTACCTGCTTACAACGGGATGAATCACGTAGTCTATTCTCAACTAAAAGCCTTCCAGAAAGTGTGTTTAGGCTTAATAACGGTTCAAATCAGCTTTACTTAATGAGCAAACGGAGCAATCAAGATGCTTGCATAGCGTCTCTCCTATCCATAAGGAGAGCTACGTACCTCAACACAGCCGTTTTATCTGTCAGACCGTAACATTATTTGAATTTCCTTAAAGGTTTAAACGTTTTCATATAATCCCTGTAAACTAACTCCATATTAATGAGACATGGGCTTAGCCCGGAATGATTAGGGCTGGCGCAATCAGATGCGCCAAGGTTTCTTGGCATGCTTTGAACTTTAGATGCTGCCAATACTTTGGGCGTCGCTATCTCTGAAATCGCTTTTTAATCTGTTGGTTTCCTTAATAAAATCTGTTTGCATAACTCACGATGCCCCCAAGGCTGCGGATTACCCCTGAAGATTGTTCGCCCTTAGGGCGAATGATCTTGAAATACTTAGAAACCGAAGGCGTCAGTATGAATCGCCTGGCAGATTTGTCTGGAGTCGCTCAACCACGCCTCAGAGGAGCTTGTTTGAAGGGCACCTGCCCCACTCCAGAAACCCTCAGAAAATTGGCCCGAGTGATGGGAATGCATCACTTGGAACTGTATACCCTGGCGTATGAAGGGCGGTTTGAGACCAGCCCTCTTGAAGGGGAACCTTACACCTTAAATACGCTGGTTCGCGAGTTATTTGAGACGGCTCGAGAAATGGGATTGGCTGCCCCAAAAGTGGCCCCCTCCAAGTCGCAAATCTGTAAAGCGTTAATTGAGCTGGGGTTTGTCCCTGATCAAGAACAAGAATGAGGATTAATCGCCCCAAGAGAATTTTCTAGCCAGCGTCGCAAGGCAATGTTGAATACTCTTTGCCCTGATGTAAAACCTGCAACAACGGGCAGAGCAACAGCAGGTGATGATGCAGGTGACTTAGGGGCTGGAACTAGGCACAACGACCTCGTTTATAGGCAGATACTTCTTCGTTGATAGAGCTTTGCACTGGGTCATTGCAAGCGAGTTTTAGCGTTTAGGTATCATTATTCGACTGCGTATAATGACTTTATTGTCAAATACTTTTTTCATTTGTTAATATATGCGCATGCCAATAGATTCCAGAGTTGGCACGAATGTTCTGAGGAGTCACCAATTATGGATTTCCCTATGGATTTAAGCCTGGAACAGCAATTTAAGCTCAAGGTCTACCGAGAACAGGTGAAAGAATTGACCCCTGAGGAATCCCAAGCTTGTTTGCTTGAGGTGATGCGCCAACTCATGGTGAAGGAAAATCTAATTAAGCACCTGGCTAAACAAGCTGCCTAAGCTGCGCTACACCCCTGGCCTGAGCATTAGTGCTTGCTGCGGCAAGTTGGCAGTGTTAAGAAATGCTGCTTAGTTTTTCAGATTCGAGACCCAGAAACCTGCGCTCTCCTATTGTCAATAACGTCATCGCTGTGTTGATTGAAGGGATGACTTTGTACTGACTCTTAACAAGTAAGGAGAGCAAAATGCTTGATGCATTTTCTAGAGCAGTTGTAACTGCTGATGCCAGCACTTCCGTAGTCGGCGATTTGAGTTCTCTGAAGACGTTTATCGCTGAAGGTAACCGTCGTTTGGATGCTGTAAATGCGATCGCTAGCAACGCAAGCTGCATGGTTTCT
>CAZLYS010000217.1:0-7163 GCA_964563415.1 uncultured Halomicronema sp. | reverse complement strand
GCGGCGACAGCGGGGGATCCTCAATCTGTAGCGCTATTTTGCAGAATTGATATTATGCCAATTCTCTGAAACTGGACTACAGACGCATTTACTGAAGCGATCCCCCCACCCCCCCTTGAAAAAGGTGGGCAGTAAAATCTAGGAGGTGAACAGCCCCTTTACCCTAGCGAAGCCAGGCCCGGAGGGCTTTAGGGGGCAGTGACAGCGGGGGATCCTCGTCATGTTTCTTAGGTGTGTTACCAGATTAGGATTTGTTTACGGGGCGGTAGCAGTGACGAATTGCCCACACTGGGGATACATTTCTGGGGGATAGCCCGTTGCTCTTGAGGTCGCTTACTCTGGCCAGTCTTGCTCAGGCTCGGCAGCTTGAGGCAAGGGTCGCTCCGGTGCTGGATACGGGGTTAGATTAGGCAACAAGTCTAGTTGTCCAGTTTTACGGGGCGATCGCGGGGCCCGCCGTCGGCGCGACATCCCTTCTTCAGTCGTCTCTTCGGCAATCACTTCATAGAGGATGGCACGTTTTTGCTCTCCTGAACCTTTGCGCAAAATCCGGCCCAGGCGCTGAATGTATTCCCGCGTGGACCCAGTGCCCGACAATAAAATCGCCACACGGGCATCGGGGACGTCCACGCCTTCATTCAACACTTGGGAAACCACCAGCGTGGGGTACTCACCACTGCGAAACTTTTCCAAAATGGCTTGGCGCTCTTTGACAGCGGTCTGGTGAGTAATGGCAGGAATCCAAAAGTCTTCAGAAATGCGGTAGACCGTAGCGTTATCCGCAGTGAAGATTAAACAGCGTTCGGGGTAATGTTGTTCGAGTAAGTCTGCTAAAACGCGCAGTTTACCGGCTGTACCTAACGCGATCGCCCGTGATTCGCGATGGGCCAACATCGCCCGCCTACCCGCCGCCGACTTAGCACTGGCCTGTACAAATCGATGCCAGCCTTCGAGACTACCTAGCCAGATATTTGCCCCCTGCAAAAAATCATTACGCTGCTGAATCAGCATCTCGTAACGTTCTTGCTCTACCGGGCTCAAAGCCACCTTGATTTGCACCACTTCATAGGGGGCTAAGGTATCGCCAGCCAAGTCTTCAGGCTGCTTTTGATACACAATAGGTCCGAGCAGATGATGTAAGTCATCGTGGCGGCCATCGGTGCGATCAGGCGTAGCCGTCAGGCCCAAACGGTAGGGAGCGATGGAATATTCCGCAATGACTCGGTTGAAATCACTGGGTAAATGATGGCACTCATCGCAAATTAGTAAGCCATATTGATTGCCCAAGGTCTCGGCGTGAATGGCAGCACTGTCATAAGTGGCCACCAAAATCGGGGTGCGATCGCGCGATCCGCCCCCCAACAACCCCACTTCCACATCTGGAAAGACCTGTAGCAACTGGTCATACCACTGATGCATGAGATCTAACGTGGGTACGGTAATGAGGGTGCTGCGGGGGGTGGCCTGCATGGCCAGGTAAGCTAGGTAAGTCTTGCCCGCGGCGGTTGGCAGCACCACGACCCCTCGCCAACCACTGGCAATCCAAGCATCAAGTCCCGCTTGTTGATGGGGGTAAGGCTGCCATGTCGTTTGGAGTTTGAGGGAAAGGGCCTCAAACTGCGACACCTGATCTGTAAATGCAACGTGTTCCTGCCTAAGGGTTTCTACGAGGGCACGATACTGGTGCGCGGGGATGCGAAACTTTTCGATGCGGTCGTCCCAAGTAGCAAAGTCAACCCAGGCCTTTCCCTTCGGTGGCGGGTGCAGAATGAGCGTGCCACGGTCAAAAGTTAAATGGGGAGTTCGGGCCATCTGCCAGTGAAGAATACTGCCGCCATTCTATAGAAGATTTGGAGACCGGTTCTGCGGGATGGGGCTTAGCTCGAATGGCGGCTTGAATCTCTGGACTCTTAATGACAATGCTGAAGCTCGGATCCGTTCGCACCATAATGCGATACAAACTCGGATTCACCGCGATCGCATTGCGGAGCCACTGGGCTGATTCAACAGCCTTGCCCTGCAGTGCAAAGGTCGACGCCTTGCCGTACCAGGCATTGGGGTTAGGCATGCGACATTGCAATGAGTGATCGAAACTAGCCAGGGCATCCCGAAATCGATGTAACTTGTTGAGCATGACCCCACGATAGGTCCACGCATAGTAACAGTTGGGCTTAATGGCCACAGTCGTATCAAGACAACTGAGCGCATCGTGGAAACGACGCATAGCCGCTAACGCGATCGCGCGATCGTACCAGGCGTAATAGTTATCAGGCTCTTGCTGAATGAGTTCGTTAAAACAATCGGCAGCGTCTTGATAGCGATTGAGGCGTAGTAAGGCATTCCCCCGATTACGCCAGGCTTTGCCATCATGCCGCTGAAGCGCGATCGTCTGATCAAAACTCTTTAAGGCTGCTTCAAAGTCGTTGGTTTTGGCCTGCACAATGCCTTGACCATGCCAGGCTCTTGCCTGTTTGGGGGCAAGGCTAATCGCCTGCTGAAAACTTTCTAGAGCCAACTCGTATTGACCCAGCTCAGACAGAGCATAGCCTTTCTCAATCCAAGCCTTGGCATCTGCGGGGTTGGCCGCAATAACCTGCTCGTATCGTTCAATCGCCGAGCGATATCGACCAATATTCAACAGCGCATGAGCTTGGCCATGCCAAATTCGAATTGCTTGGGTTTGAGAAATTGTCACGGTAGTAAGGGAGAAGTTGCACCAACAGAAGTTACAACCCACTCGTGTTTGTGGATCGGCGTTGCCAGTATCGCCACGTACTGGATACTCACTGAGTCAGCTCCAATCGGGCCGTTACTAGAGTGGGCTAAAACTTGATACTTAAATGTATCCCCTCGAATTTGCTGCCGACACTTGTGCTATGCAGTCTTCTTCAAGAATTTATATGGCTGTGAGAAATTACGGGTTGTTACTGATGTTTTCTTGGCCAGATAATAATGCGCCCTCAAGTTATAGCCACTGTAGATGGCCTCTAACCCTGCAACTAATCAAAGCTGAGCAGAAGATTGCTTGACGGCACGGGCTTCCTGTAGCGAAAGCGGCTTGGTTGTCATCAAAATACTCAACCAACCACCGCCTGTTTCTGGGTGATTTTGGGCTAATAACCGACCGCCGTGGGCTTCCGCAATTTGCTGTGAGATGGCGAGCCCAAGACCAGCACCACTAATACCTGAGCTCATAGAGTTGGGGACTTGAGGCGATCGCGCCATTGAGTGGTCGGTATTGAGACGCGTCCGAGAGGTATCAGCGCGATAAAACCGATTAAAAATGTGTGGTAAATCGCTATCTTGAAAGCCATTGCCCTCATCAATGACATCTACTCGTAGTTGCGGTGAGGTCCCTGTCGGGCCGTCAGCGATCGCCAACTCAGGCTCAACGGTTGCCCGGATGTAAATCGTGCCTTCCTGCGGACTGTACTTAATTGCATTGTCAATGAGATTGATAAACACCCGATGCATCAACGGTTCATCGAGTTGCACAATCAGTTCTTCAGGACCTTCGTAGGCGATCTCTACTTGCTTCATGTTGGCCAAGGGTTCTAAACCTTGCCAAGCAGCCAAAATCAGCCGTGGCACTTCCACGGGTTTGAGGGTTAGGCCCGTGCCCCCACTCCGTTCGAGTCGACTCAGGTTAAGCAAATCTTCGACCAGGTTGCTGAGGCGCAAGATTTCATTGAGCAGGCGATCTAGCCACTTTTGCAAAGCTGGGTCAACCCGCTCTCTTAAGGTTTCTGCCACCAAGCGAATGGATGTTAGAGGCGTTTTCAGCTCGTGAGCCACATCTGAGGTCCAACGATTGCGCTGCTGCAACAGTGTTTCTGCCTCTTGTCGATTTTCCAGAAAAATACCGATATGGTTATCAGGCAGAGGTAATCCCCAGCCGCGCAACGGATAGGCCACCCCCTCGCCAGGATTAATCGGATCGGGCGAAACCAAATTCAAAACCCAATCACGTTGGCACGATCGCTGGGCCTGACGAGTATTTTCAATCAGTTGGTCGAGCTCAAATGACCGCACCAACTCTAACAGCAGTCTCGGCGAGAGAGGGCTAGTCGATTCACTGCTCTGATTAACCTTAGGGATGCCCAACATCTGACTGGCGAGCGGATTAATCCAAATCAGCTGATTTTCATCATCCACTTCTAGATAGCCAACCGGTGCCTGTTGCAGCAAGTCATAGCTAGCTGAGTCGATGTGGCGGCTCAGTGAGGATACTCCAGAGGTTGCAACTGGAGCAGAAGAAGTGGTGGATAGAGGTGTGGGAGTTGTTGATTCAGTCGATGATCCACCGTGAAAGCGGCCGCGCAAAAGCCAACCAAAGCCAAAGCTTGCGATCGCACCAGAAACCAGAAACCATTCGTTTGCTACGTCCATGATTTTGCTGGCACTCCTCGCCGCAGCACTATATCTGTCATCAGCGTCAGATTAGCGGCGAACTAAACAACCTCAGCTCATACATTAGCAACAAAAGGTTAAGAAAAAAGGCACCCGCAGGTGCCTTTCTCAACTCCCAAAGCTTTTTATCACTCCAGAACGCTCATCTACCAAACGCAGAAAACCGTACCGTCTACTTGACCACGGCTCCTCGATAGACAAGGCCGTCAACATGGTCAGCATGCAGATTTTGGGCCACATGGCGAGTTACAGTAGCACCACGATATTGACCAATCACTTCTTCAGTGAGTTGAACTTGAGGGGTTTGAGTGCTGTATTCAACACCGCGATAACGTAAAGTCATGGTTTTTCGCCTCTTAATGAATGGTTTGTAGAGAATTGAGAGGCGCGTTCCTTCAGAGGGTTTCCCTCTTACTTCCGTCCTGGCCAGATACCCTGGTCGGATGAACGATTTAGTCACAGTCAGTTTTAGCGAACCTTAGCGCCACGGTACGTTAGACCGTCAACATGCTGACTCGGAGCATTGGTTGCAACTCGACGAGTGACAGTAGCACCCCGGTAGGTACCAATCACTTCTTCGAAATAGTTGAAACCATTTTTGCTGGGTTCGTATTCCGCACCACGATAACGTAAGCTCATTATTTCGCCTCCAAATGACAACAGAGATGTTGATCGTGTAGTGAAAGAGGCGCGTTCCTTCAGAGAGTTCTCTCCTACTTCCGTCCTAGCCAGATCTGCTGGTTGGATGAACGATTTGCTTTCTGTATCCAAATATACGGTTTTAATATTTGTCTGTCAAGAGGGTTAACCTTTTTTTTGGGTAAATCATGACTCTGGGCGGTATTGATCTTGCCCAATGAGGAATCACTATTCAGTCATCGGCATCAGGTGAACAGGATCTAAGCGAATGTGCCACGGCTGTTCCCGAGTTTGTAGAAGATCCCACTTTTCACGATAGACCTCAGCTTGCAGGTGATAATCATGGGGGTTGTCCGGCGGGTTATGGAGCTTGATGTAAAGACTGACTTTGTGCTGGGTTTCAGTAATCATGGTCAGCCAGCCCCAAAAGGTGTTGCTTTGATTGCCCTTGCGCAAAAACTGGATATGGTGGGCGCGTAAACCCACATAGAAAGGGGATGATGGCAGCGGATCGATCACCTCTAGGGGGCAGTTCCAGTCGATGGCTTCGATATGATTGGCATCAATCTGACGGGCACGCGAGAAATTTTTACATTCCGTCACTCGGGCGACTTCGTAAGTGGGTGGCCGCTGAAAAATCTCTTCCTTCGCACCACTCGCCAAAATCTCCCCAGATGACAGCACCAATAGGTCAGAGCAGATGCGGTAAGCCTCTTCGAGCTTGTGGGTAATGAATAAAGTGACGCCTTGATAGCTGGTGAGCACTTCTACCAGCAACTTTTCGATGTGACTCCGCAAGTAAGTGTCAAGGGCGGAGAGGGGCTCATCCATCAACAAAATCTGAGGGCGAATGGCCAGGGCCCGGGCTAGAGCCACTCGCTGTTGTTGGCCGCCAGAGAGTTGGTGGGGGTAGCGATCGCCCATGCCAGTCAATTCCATCAAGTCGAGATATCGCACCACTTCTGAGGCGCGCTTGGGTCGGGGTATCTCGGTCATGCCAAAGGCAATATTTTGCGCCACGGTGAGATGGGGAAATAGCGCGTAGTGCTGAAACACCAGACCCACTTTGCGATCGCGACTCGGCACATTAATCCGTTGCTGCGCATCAAACAGTACCCGCCCGTTCAGCACAATCCGTCCTTGGGTAGGCGTTTCAAGACCGGCGATGCAGCGTAAAATCATGCTTTTGCCAGAACCGGAAGCCCCCAAAAGACCTAAAGGGTCATCAGTCGCCCGAAAGCGTATCTTGAGATGGAATCCCGGTACTTGTTTCTCTACTTTGACTCGCAACTCGCTCTGACATCTGGATGGGGCAACTTTAGGGCTAAGCAGAGCTTGGGATGAGGGCTGCAGAGGAGCCGCAAACGCGGGAGCCGGATCATCATGAACGGCGGGTTGTCCAACGACGGCAGGCTGTTGGAGAGCATTACCGTTTTCATCGGGAGAGGAGGAGGGGAATTGGGAAAGTGCTGCTGATTTTCCCGTCGGCGATCGCGGTTGGAGTTGCCGCCCCATTGGCCTGAGACCAAAGTGCTGATGTTTAAATTGGCCAAAGTAGAGCCCATTAAACAGCCGCTGCATCACCCTAGGGGGGTGCGTTAATTGGGGCGATCGCCGCTGATTGCCTTGATTAATGCCCGCGATGACTGCCAGGGAAATAACCATCATCAGGATTACCCAGGTTAAAGCCACCCCCATGCGCCCCGCTTCTGCGGCAAAAAAGATAGCGATGGGAACGGTCTGTGTAACCCCAGGAATGCTGCCCCCCACCATGAGAGTGGCCCCAAACTCTCCCAGCGCCCGAGCAAAGGCCAATACCGTACCCGCCAAGACCCCCGGCCAAGCCAGTGGTAACAGGACCTGCCAAAAAATGCGCCATTCTGATGCGCCCAGAGTCCGCGCCGAACTAATCAGGGTCAGATCGATCTGCTCAAAGGCACTGAGCACGGTTTTATACATCAGCGGAAAGGCCACGATGGTGGCTGCGATCGCGGTTGCCGTCCAGGTAAAAATAATCGAGATGCCAAGCTGGTCAAGCCACTGACCAATCGGACTGTTTTTACCCAACAGCAAAAGTAATAAAAAGCCGATAACGGTGGGAGGCAATACGAGGG
>CAZLYS010000216.1:0-7168 GCA_964563415.1 uncultured Halomicronema sp. | reverse complement strand
GGTAGTTTGCGGTTTAACGATTTGTACGAATGGGTCAAAGTTGCCGATCTTGCCCCGATGGTCGCAACGTTACTGGGCATTGCGCTGATTGCTGGACCGACGGGAAAATGTGCGCAATTTCCATTGCATCTCTGGCTTGATGAAGCGATGGAAGGCCCTAACCCGGCCTCCATTTTGCGCAACTCAGTCGTGGTCACCTGCGGTGCCTACGTGTTAATCCGTCTCCAACCGATTGTGGTTATGTCTCCGACGGCGTTAGCCTTGCTGGTGTTCATTGGCTCAGTGACGGCGCTGGGGGCCTCTTTAGTCGCGATCGCCCAAGTCGATATTAAGCGGACGTTTTCTTATTCAACCAGTGCCTATCTGGGCCTCGTTTTTATTGCTGTCGGTACCGAATGGCCTGGCGTCGCACTCACAATCTTATTAACCCATGCGATCGCTAAAGCCCTGCTATTTATGAGTGTGGGTGCCATTATCTTGACGACTAATTCTCAAGATTTGACAGAGCTTGGGGGCCTCAGTCGCAAGATGCCTGCTACGACTGTGGCTTATATCACTGCCGCGCTGGGGATGGTCGGCATCTTTCCCCTCGGGTGCTTTTGGGGATATAACCTGGGCATTGAGTTTTTCTGGCAAGACCAACCCCTTTTGGTAGGGGTCTTTTTACTAGTCAATCTCTTGACAGCCTTAAACCTGACTCGGGTCTTTCGCCTGGTTTTTTGGGGTACTGCCCAACCTAAATCACGACGAGCTCCGGAGGTGGCCTGGCCCATGGCCGTCCCCATGATGACGCTGGTGGTGGTGACATTACTAGTGCCCGTGTTTATGCATCGCATGGATCTCTTACCCCCTTGGGAGTACATCAACCTGACTGCTTTTGGCTTATTGATTGCTTCAGGCGTTGTCGGCATGGTAACGGGAGCCACGATTCCCCTCAGCCAGTCATTGGCTCGGTCGGCACAAAAACCCGTTCGGATCTTGCAAGACTTACTGGCCTACGATTTTTACACTGAGAAGCTTTATCGGTTGACCGTAGTGTGGCTGGTTGAGCGGCTCTCTTTTGCGAGCAGCTGGTTCGATCGCTACGTCGTAGATGGCCTTGTTAACAGTGTCGGGCTAGCGTCTCTAATGGGGGGTGAAAGCCTGAAGTACAGCATATCAGGGCGCTCACAAGGGTACATCTTGACCATGATGATTGGATTGGGCCTGTTAGGACTGTTGATGACTTGGACGATGTGGTAGAGCCGTAGCATGATGCTGAGTGCGTTAATTTTAATTCCCTTAATCGGGGCTTTAGTGATTGGGCTTTGGCCCCAAAAGTGTCCTAGTAAGCAAGTTTGGCAAGTGACGTTGCTGATTCAAGGCCTGTCATTGTTGGGGGCAATTTTAGTAGCGTCTCAATTTGACATCCAGCAGCCGGGGCTGCAGTTTGTCGAATCTCTCCCCTGGATTGATACGCTCGGGCTCACCTACCAACTGGGCGTTGACGGTTTATCAATGCCCCTACTGGTCATCAACAGTTTGCTCGGCTGCATTGCGGTGTATGCCAGTTCAGAAACGATTCCGCGATCGCGGCTGTATTTCAGTTTGGTGCTCCTGATTAACGCCGCCGTGGCGGGGGCTTTTTTGGCCCATAATTTGCTGCTGTTCTTCATTTTCTATGAGTTAGAGCTGATTCCGCTTTACCTACTGATCGCGATTTGGGGGGGTGCTCGCCGGGGCTACGCAGCAACTAAGTTCCTGATCTATACAGCGACTTCGGGAATTTTGATTTTGGGTAGCTTTTTAGGAGTGGCCTGGCTTGGGGGGGCAAATTCCTTCAACTACGACCCAGCCTTGGCACAATCCATGACATTGTTGCAGCAGAGTCTATTGCTGGTAGCGATTTTAGTGGGCTTTGGGATTAAGATTCCGCTGTTTCCCTTTCACACCTGGCTACCCGATGCCCATGTGGAAGCCTCGACACCGGTTTCAGTGCTGCTAGCTGGGGTCTTACTGAAGCTTGGCACATATGGCATTGTCCGGTTTGGGCTACAACTGCTACCCGACGCCTGGGAACTCTTATCGCCGTGGTTGGCGGCTTGGGCTGTGGCCAGTGTGCTGTACGGCTCTTTAGCAGCGATCGCCCAAACCGATATGAAAAAAATGGTGGCCTATAGCTCGATTGGGCACATGGGCTATATCTTGTTAGCTGCTGCCGCCGCCACCCCGCTCGCGATTTTGGGTACGGTGATGCAAATGGTCAGTCATGGGCTGATTTCTGGTCTGTTGTTTTTACTCGTCGGCATTGTTTATGCCAAAACCGGGACCCGCGATCTGACGGTGTTACGGGGCTTGCTCAACCCAGAACGAGGCTTACCGGTGGTCGGCAGCTTGATGATTTTAGGGGTCATGGCCAGTGCAGGGATTCCTGGGATGGTGGGCTTTATCTCCGAGTTTGTGGTCTTTCGCGGCAGCTTTCTGACTTTTCCCGTACCGACTTTGCTATGTATGGTCGGTTCTGGCTTGACCGCCGTGTAATTTTTACTGCTAGTCAATCGGGCTTTCTTTGGGCGGCTCACGATCGCGACCCCGAGCGACAAAGTTGAACCCGATGTGAGTTTACCCTCCGTGGCTTGGCGCGATCGCATACCAGCAATCGCGCTGGCCATCATTATCGTAGTTTTAGGTCTGCAACCGAGTTGGTTGGCCCGCTGGAGCGAAGGAGTCACCTTCAGCGAGCGATCGCCCACCATAGAAGTTGCCCAACAGATACCGACGGAAGCTTCATAGCCACCCTTGATCTGATACCGTTCATTAGTTGACTGATCCCCATGACTAACACCCTGTCTCCGCAACTGGCTATTGACCATCCGCTCCAGCCCTTCATTGAGCGGCTCCTCAACGCAGAAGCGCTATTGCCAGATACCGAGACTAATCTGCTCGAAGTCGTGGGCATTCTGAAAAGCTATGGCGTGGTATTAGACGCTTATGCTGTCAACTTGAAATATATTGCCAACCATCAATTCCTGCTGCTATTTCCGTTCTTCAAATATTTCAACGGAGAAATTACGCCCAGCAAACTCTTCAAGCATTGGTGGCACGATCGCATCAATTACGAGTATGCCGAATATTGCATGCGGACCATGCTCTGGCATGGGGGGGGTGGGTTAGACCACTATCTCGACGGTGACGAATTTCAGCAGAATTGTGAGCAGGCGATTCAGGCCAAGCTTAAAGGCAACGTCCTGCTGCAAGGGCTCCATCGGCTATTTCCTGATTTTTTACCTGAGCAGGTTCGGCAATCGGCCTACTACAGTGCTCTAGGGCAATTTTGGACGGTGATGAGTGACATCTTCCTTACACTGTCAGATCTGTATGACCAAAAACGCATCACTTCCATTCCGGCAGTCGTCGCTCATATCAAAGATGGCTTGGTGGCAGCTGCCAGCCTACCGATCACTTACACCGTTGAGATTAAGGGCGATCGCTACGACTTGTTACCAGCCGCTGCTGACCTGACCTTCTTAATGGATACGGCTGTTCCCTATGTGGAAGCGGTATTCTTTCGGGGGACGCCCTTTCTCGGCACCGTTTCTTACAACGCTCAAGTTCAGCAGATTTCGCCAGATCAGTCTCGCTTTGCTTATGGAGCGCTCTACGCCGATCCCGTTCCTGTCGGGGGGGCAGGCATTCCCCCGACTTTGCTGATGCAGGACATGCGTCATTTTGTGCCGGACTATTTAGCCGACTACTACCGGCAGGGACTGCGGAGCAATGACGATGTGCGAGTGCAAATCACTCAAAGCTTTCAAAAGTCAATGTTTTGCGTGACGTCTGCAGCACTACAGGGCCTCTTACCCCACAGTCCGAATACTGAGGAACCTCAAGAACAAGCCGCTAATCAGACATTTTTAGCCCATTGGATGGATCGTCTAATGTCTTCGCGGCTAGCGGTTGTGCAGTTAGCTGAACGCTAGGAACAGCTCCCGTCCCAAAAGTCAGAGGTCATGATAGAACACCATGATCGCTTTATCCGTTTGCCACTCTAACTTTCGACCTTGACACCACGCCAAAAGGCTACGTAGTTTTTGATGTTGCTAGCTGCGGATTTAGGCTCACGGTAAACCCAAGCCGCATCCGGATTAGTTTGACCGTCGACCTCAATCGTGTAGTAAGACGCTGTGCCTTTCCAAGGGCAAAAGGAGGTTTTATCGCTGGGCTTGAAGTACTCCATCGCCAGAGAGTCGAGGGGAAAGTATTGGTTGCCTTCTACCACTTCACAGCGATCGCTTTCTGCCAACACCACGCCATTCCATGTTGCCTTGGGCATTTTTTCAAGTCTCCGAGCATCTTTGTCGATCTCAGCATAAATCGCTGCCTTGAAAAACGGGAACCAAATTCTCGGCCACTGTAGCGTCTCGCCTCATTGAGATCAGGGTGAAGTTCTCTTGGTAAGCTCGTCACTGAGCTGATTGATCCCAACCAGTCATGATTCTGGCCAATATCAATAGCTGCCATCAAGCGTTTGTGATTAGCCTGGACGAAATCCTGTTGTACGATGACCGCAAGCCCACTTTGCTGTGAGTTGCTAGCCATGAATCAACCTTCAACCTCCGTTTTACAAGCTTTAGACCGGCGCGATCGCGCTGGCATCTCCCAAACTGGCGATTATGGACAAATTCAATCCCTGCCGGAGATTTGGCCCCTGGCCGCCGAACGCTACGGATCACAGCTGGCGATGGATGATCCCCATAATCAGCCCAGCGCCCGACTCACTTTTCAAGACTTGTGGGCCGCCATTCAGCAGTTTGCAGCAGGGTTGCAAGGTTTAGGGATGCAACCCCGCGCCCATGTAGCGTTGTTTGCTGACAACAGTCATCGTTGGTTCATTGCTGACCAAGGCATCATGGCCGCTGGGGGCATTGATGCCGTAAGGAGTGCCCAGGCCGAAACCGAAGAGCTGCGTTACATCGCTGAGCACAGTGACAGTACTATCCTCATCGTGGAAAATCTCAAGCTCTGGCAGCGACTCAGCGATCGCTTTCAAGACCTGCCCATGCAATTTGCCGTACTCCTATCGGATGAAACTGTGCCTGAGCATACCCCCTTCAAAATGCTCAACTATTCCCAACTGCTAGAAGTTGGCAGTCAAAACACTTGGCAACCAGTGCCGGTGACACCCGACGACTTAGCGACACTGATTTATACCTCAGGGACAACGGGTAAACCCAAAGGAGTGATGATCAGCCACGCCAACTTGCTGCACCAAATTACAACTTTGGGAGCCGTTGTGCAGCCACAGCCTGGTGATCGCGTTTTGGGCCTGCTGCCCACCTGGCACACCTTTGGGCGTACAGCTGAATATTTTCTTTACGCTCAGGGCTGTACTCAGACCTATACCAACATTCGGTATATCAAAGCCGACTTTAAAGACACTAAGCCTCAGTACATGGTCGGGGTACCGCGCATTTGGGAATCCATTTACGAAGGAGCTCAGAAGCGCTTTCGCGAGCAGCCCGCTAGTAAGCAAAAGCTCGTCAATACCCTATTCGGTTTTAGCAAAACCTATGTACAAAATCGCCGCATCGCTAGTGGCCTCAGTCTCGAAAACCCACACACTTCAAGCATCGAACGAGCTGTGTCATGGGTATTGCAGACCTTAACCTGGCCTTTGCATCTGCTGGGTGAAAAGATTGTTTATAGCAAGGTGCGCGAAGCCACGGGCGGTCAGGTGAAACAACTCATTAGCGGTGGCGGTTCCCTCGCCCGCCATATCGATTTGTTTTTCGAGACGTTGGACGTGCCGATCTTGGTCGGTTACGGTCTGACCGAAACTTCTCCCGTCATCTCGGCTCGCCGCATCTGGAGCAATTTGCGCGGTGCGGCAGGACAACCGATTCCCGGCACCGAGTTCAAAATTGTGGACCCCGAGACGCGATCGCCCCTGCCCTTAGAGCAAAAGGGCCTTGTACTCGTCCGCGGTCCACAAATCATGCAGGGCTATTACAAAAATCCTGAAGCTACCCAAAAGGCCATTGATGCCGAAGGCTGGTTTGATACGGGCGATTTAGGTTATCTGACCGCTGACTCCAATATTGTCCTGACGGGCCGGGCCAAGGACACCATTGTGCTCACAAATGGCGAAAATATTGAACCGCAACCCATTGAAGATGTTTGTGTCCAAAGTCCTTACATTGACCAAATGATGCTAGTTGGCCAGGATCAGCGATCACTCGGTGCCCTCATCGTACCGAATGTTGAGGCGCTACAAGCCTGGGCCACACCCCAATCATTATTCCTCGATGCGTCCGGTCAAACAGCCGAAAATACTCAAGGCTGGCCCAACATCACCCTAGAAGATGACCGCATTCAAAAACTGTTTCGTGCAGAGCTCAACAACCGTGTCAAAGATCGACCTGGCTACCGAGCCGATGATCGAGTCGGCCCTTTCCGGTTAATCGATGCTCCCTTCTCGATCGAAGACGGTACCATGACCCAAACCTTGAAAATTAAGCGTCCTGTAGTCGCCGCTCGCTATCGCGATATGATTGACGGGATGTTTGCCTGAGCCAATCTTGATGTGTGAACTTCCCCCGAAGTTTAAATTTCAGGACTTGCGATCAGTAACATCCTCTGCCAACTTTAAGCAGTGCATTCCGCATCCCAGACAATTAGTTAGAGAGTATGGACGTGTCTCAACTGCAGCTCAAACGTAACATCACCATCAAAGCGATCGTGACACCTCTGTGGAAAGAGGAAGCTCAAAAGCAACTACAAAGCCAAATCAATCAAACCGACAGTCGCTTGCAGCAGCTTGAAATGCAGGGACAGCGAGTGGTCTCAGAGGTACAGAAGCAAGCTGCCAACCCCGACGATCCGGCAGTCAAGCAACAAATTTCTTCTGTGCAAAATAAGCTCAACCAAGACAAAAGCAAAATGCTGCAGCAAAAAAATCAGTTGCTGCAACAACTCCAGTCGGTACAAACCCTTGAATTAGACCAAGAAGTGAATCAAGGGCAAGTCGACAGCTTTTTCACGGTTAGTCAGGGCGACAACTTGATTAAAAAAATGCAAGTGGAAATCCTGCTGCGTGATGGCGTGATTGAAGAAATTCGCGGCGAGTTATAAAAACCATAGCCTCCCTCGAATGTAGCCTGTCATTGTCTTCTCCAAAGACTTCACTGAG
>CAZLYS010000215.1:2481-7173 GCA_964563415.1 uncultured Halomicronema sp. | reverse complement strand
ATTGCACAAAACTTAGACGGTTGGGTCGCTGGCTGCGACATCTGCCAGGATGTCTGCCCCTGGAATCAGCGTTTTGCCCAAGTAACTGATGTGGCAGACTTTCACCCTTATCCTGACAATCTCGCTCCGCAGCTATCCGAACTGGCAACCCTAAGCGAGTCTGAGTGGAACCGTCGCTTTCCTGCCTCAGCGCTCCGCCGGATTAAACCCGCCATGTGGCAACGTAACGCCGCCGCCGCTCAGCAAAGTCGGGCTTCGCAATCCAGTTGACACCATCTGATATCTCCCGCCGCAAGATGAAGCCTTAATACTTCTTGACATGGCTGAAATCCGCGCAGGGCGATCGATAGGATATTAAACAGAAACTTTAAATCGGTCATACGGCAGGCGATCGCCCTGCGCCAACGACTTTAGCAAGGTACTCAAGAGGAAAAAACTTTGGTAAGCACAGCCTCACTCAAAACCAGCAAATCAGAAGAGATCTTCGCCGCCGCTCAACACCTCATGCCGGGTGGCGTTAGTTCTCCGGTTCGCGCCTTTAAATCAGTGGGTGGCCAGCCCATTGTCTTCGATCGCGTCAAGGGCGCCTACATTTGGGATGTCGATGACAATCAATATATTGACTACGTCGGCACCTGGGGACCCGCCATCTGCGGTCATGCCCATCCCGATGTGCTGCAAGCACTCTCCGCCGCTCTGGAAAAAGGCACCAGTTTCGGTGCTCCCTGCTATTTAGAAAACGTGCTGGCGGAAATGGTGATTGACGCCGTTCCTTGCATTGAGATGGTACGTTTCGTTAACTCCGGTACAGAAGCGTGCATGGCCGTACTGCGTTTGATGCGGGCTTTTACCGGGCGGGACAAGATTATCAAATTTGAGGGCAACTACCACGGTCACGCCGACATGTTTTTGGTGAAAGCCGGCTCTGGAGTCGCTACCCTCGGTTTGCCCGATTCTCCTGGTGTGCCCAAAGCGGCTACCCAGAGCACACTCACCGCGCCCTACAACGATTTAGACGCGGTCAAAAAGCTATTTGAAGAAAACCCAGGCGAAATTTCGGGCGTCATTCTGGAACCCGTAGTCGGCAACTCTGGTTTTGTTACGCCTGATGCCGGCTTCCTACAGGGTTTGCGCGACCTGACCCGCGAGTACGGTGCGCTTCTCGTATTTGACGAAGTAATGACCGGCTTCCGCATTGCCTACGGCGGTGCTCAAGAAAAGTTTGGCGTGACGCCTGACCTGACTACCCTGGGTAAAATCATCGGTGGTGGATTGCCAGTAGGGGCCTACGGTGGCCGTCGCGACATTATGGAAATGATTGCCCCGGCGGGTCCGGTTTATCAAGCCGGTACCCTGTCGGGCAACCCGCTGGCCATGACGGCAGGCATCAAGACGTTAGAGATTTTACAGCGTCCTGGTGCTTACGAGCAGCTAGAGACCATGACTCAGAAGCTCATCACCGGACTTTTGGCAGCCGCCCATGAAACGGGGCATGCGGCGACTGGCGGCAACATCAGCGGCATGTTTGGCATGTTCTTCACTGATAAAGAAGTACACAGCTACGACGACGCAAAAGATGCTGACACTGAGAAATTTGGCCGGTTCCACCGGGGCATGCTAGAGGCAGGCATTTACCTGGCACCGTCTCAATACGAAGCTGGATTTATGTCGCTGGCTCACACCGACGCCGATATCGAGAAGACGATCGCAGCGGCTCGCCAAGTGCTCAGCGAGCTGTAACGGGTTGAATGCCATCAATCGCTTAGATCTTTGTCCTAGGGAGCATTGGGTATAGCCCATCTGCTCCCTTTTCATATCTTTGTCCCCTTCCTGATGTCGCAATCCACCCTCACACCCATTCACCCTCGTACCTACTCCCCTAAAGGGTCGGTTATCGCGACTTCTGGGAACGCATTTCAGGCGATATTCTAAGCTCGTTAGCACTCGACACAATTGAGTGCTAATGTTTCATTTGCAGAGAGAAAGAGTGGGACATGGCGAAACTAGTCATATTTGATGAAGCGTCGCGGCAAGCCCTGGAAAAAGGGGTCAACTCCCTGGCCGATGCGGTCAAGATCACCCTCGGGCCAAAGGGACGCAACGTCGTACTGGAAAAGAAATTCGGCGCACCGCAAATCGTGAATGACGGCATCACGATCGCAAAAGAAATTGATCTGGATAATCCTTACGAAAATACTGGAGCCCGCCTAATCCAAGAAGTGGCTTCAAAAACGAAGGACTTGGCAGGCGACGGCACGACCACAGCAACAGTGCTAGCCCAGGCCATCATCCGTGAAGGCTTGAAGAACGTCGCGGCTGGCAGCAATCCAGTGAGCCTCCGTCGCGGTATTGATAAAGCCGTCGCTGAAGTCGTAGCCGGTATCGAAGCTGCTGCGAAGCCTGTGACCGGCAATGCGATTTCCCAAGTTGCTGCTGTCTCTGCTGGCAGCGACGACGAAGTCGGTCAGATGATCTCTGAGGCCATGGACAAGGTGACGAAAGATGGCGTCATCACGGTTGAAGAATCCAAGTCTTTGACGACGGAACTAGAAGTCGTGGAAGGGATGCAGTTCGATCGCGGCTACATGTCACCCTACTTCGTCACCGATCAAGAACGCATGGTGACTGAGCTAGAAGGCGCTCGCATTCTCATTACGGATAAGAAAATTAGCTCCATTCAAGATTTGGTGGGTGTGCTAGAACGCATCGCCCAAGCCGGTGCACCCTTGCTCATCATTGCTGAAGACATTGAAGGTGAAGCCCTGGCCACTCTGGTGGTCAACAAAGCTCGCGGCGTGTTGAACGTAGCTGCAGTTAAAGCACCGAGCTTTGGCGATCGCCGTAAAGCCATGCTGCAAGACATTGCTGTGCTCACGGGTGGCCAGGTAATCTCGGAAGACATCGGCCTGAGCTTGGAAGCCGCCACGCTAGAGATGCTGGGGACTGCTCGTAAAGCCACCATTACTAAAGATACGACGACGCTCGTTTCTGATGCGGGCAACGAAGCGGATATCCAAGCCCGCGTCGGACAAATTCGTCAGGAACTCGATCGTACTGACTCTGAGTACGACAAAGAGAAGTTGTCTGAACGCTTGGCTAAGTTGGCGGGTGGTGTTGCGGTTATCAAGGTTGGTGCCGCGACAGAAACTGAACTCAAAGACCGGAAACTACGCATTGAAGATGC
Source organism: uncultured Halomicronema sp. (assembly GCA_964563415.1). Taxonomy (GTDB): domain Bacteria; phylum Cyanobacteriota; class Cyanobacteriia; order Phormidesmidales; family Phormidesmidaceae; genus Halomicronema. The sequence continues at coordinate 3,989 of CAZLYS010000215.1, read as the reverse complement.
CCTGAGTGCGACTAAAGCCGCAGTTGACGAGGGCATTGTGCCCGGTGGTGGTTCCACGCTGCTGCACTTAGCTGGCAAGCTAGAAGCGGTGAAAGCCTCCCTGACGGTGCCCGAAGAGCAGGTCGGTGTTGACATCATCATCAAAGCTCTGGAAGCACCGCTCCGTCAGATTGTAGATAACTCGGGTGGTGAGGGTTCCGTCATTGTGGAGAAGGTGCGCGAACTCGATGCCAACATGGGTTACAACGCCCTTACAGGTGAGTTCGAAGATCTCATCGCCAGTGGCATTATTGACCCGGCCAAGGTCGTGCGTTCAGCCCTGCAAGATGCCGCTTCGGTTGCGGGTATGGTGTTGACCACTGAGGCATTGGTGGTCGAGAAGCCAGAACCCCCTGCTCCTGCTGGTGGCGGTGACCCCGGCATGGGTGGCATGGGCGGCATGGGTGGTATGGGCGGCATGGGTGGCATGGGCGGCATGGGTGGCATGGGCATGATGTAGCCCACCCAGCGCTTAACCACACAGTTAGCCTGATTAATAAAGGGCTGGGGGCGATCGCCCCCAGCCCTTTCGTGATTTATAGAGAATATTCAACAGCCGTTGTCAATGAAGAGACTTAGCCATCGATACTGCCCTCGACACCTTCAATCAGGTAGTCCATTTTCTCTAACTCAATGTCGTCTTGCTTGTATTCCTGTTCGCCAGTCAAAATCACGTTGCCCTGGTTATCTTTTAATTCACCCTTGTAAATGATTAACTCACTGTTGATCAGTTGCTCTTGGGCTGCCTCGGCATCCGCTTTCGCCTCATCAGTCACCGCCGGACCATACTCTGAGAGCTTACAGAACTTACCGGCTAGTCCTCCTCGCAAAATATGAGGAATGTCGCCCGCCATGAGGGTTTGACCGGCTACAAACTGCTCTCCAAGTTGAGTGTAAATGCTTGACCAATCCCACTCAGCGCCAGTGAGATAGCCTTCAGGAGCCAAGGGGCCTTGGTTCGCGTGATAACCGCTGGAATAAATTCCCCGCTTTTCTGCCGTTTCCATCACCACCTTAGGACTATCAACGTGGCAGGTCACCACATCAATACCTTGGTCGGCCATGCTGTTGGTCGCTTCAGCTTCCTTGACCGGCAGCGCCCAATCGCCCGTAAAGATCACCTGGGTCGTGATGGCAGGATTGATGGATTTTGCCCCTAACGTAAACGCATTGATGTTACGTAAAACTTGGGGAATCGGCTTGGCCGCGACAAAGCCAAGCTTGCCGGATTGGCTCATATGGCCAGCAACTACACCCGCAACATATTGCGCTTCATCGATGTAGCCGAAGTAGCTGCCGACGTTATCAGGATGCACTCCATCCTGATACAACCCACCTGCGTGGAAGAACTGCACCTCAGGAAACTCTTCAGCCAGCTCCAAAATGTATGGGTCAAAGTAGCCAAAGGAAGTGGGGAAGAGCACCTTAGCACCATCAATTTCAATCATGCTGCGCATCGTTTCAGCGAC
>CAZLYS010000215.1:0-2471 GCA_964563415.1 uncultured Halomicronema sp. | reverse complement strand
TCTCGGGCACACTGGCTTCTTCAACCAAGGTGATGCCAGGAACGTTAGCCACCATTGCTGCCGCCCCCTCAGCATGGGCTTGGTTATAGCCAAAATCGTCTTTGGGGCCAACGTAGATGAACCCGACGACGATGTCTTCGCCGCCAGCGTCACCAGTTGCCGCATCGTCTGCGGGGGCGTCTGCGTCGGTTGCAGGGCTGCAAGCAGTCCCAAACTTAGTCACGACACCAAAGGCAGTGGTTGCCATAAGGCCGCGAACTACCTGACGACGAGATAAACGCTGAAAGGGATGGTTTGTCATTAGGCTTTCTCCTCAAAAAACACACGATCGCGTGATCTCTCAAAGGGCAATCATGCAGTAGGCCTGTTAGGGCAGCAATACTCTTTCTTTCGATAGATCTGGTTTAAGGATTGAGAAAATAGTGCGATTGTTTTGTATCGATCACTGCTTTTCTCAGAGTTTACTCCTCGCAATAGGATTATAGAGATATTGTCTGGGGTAGTTGGCAACAGCCTTTGAGGTCGGTCTTCAACTCTGGCTGCATCTCGCAGCATGTTTAAGGAAGCGTCGTTGCTTTCGGCAGTCGGGAAATGCCAAAGATCAGCCAAGATCTGGCGCGATCGCCCCCATACTTAAGACTTTCACCCCCTTCATACTCCTGATGCTCTGAGATGCGAAGCGGTGGGATCACTGCAAAAACATCGACGCAAACAGAATGGGTTGCGGTAGAGTGTGTGCCGTAGATCTTTTCGCGCTTCGTGAGGGGCTATGGGTTGGAAACGATTTTTGTCCTTTGTGGCTTTGGGGCTTCTGTGCAGCCTGATGATCGCCTGCAGTCAAGCCACCTCGACCACCCCAACTGCAGATGCCACCTCAGCCGTTGAAGCGACTGAGGTGGCCCCTTCGGACAAGAGCACAGAAACGATTTCCGAGTCCGCCGAACTACCTGCTGCTACCCAAGCGTTGTTAGCGAGTCTCGGTGCGGAACCGGCAAATCCTCCCCGTGGTGATTTGCGGATGGCCGTTATCAGCGACCTGAATGGGGTTTATGGGTCGACGGACTATGACCCGGAGATTGATAAGACGATCGCTCTGGTGCCTTTTTGGAATCCTGATTTAGTGGTCTGTAGCGGTGACATGGTGGCCGGACAAGATCTTGCCCTCACGCCTGAACAAATTCAAGCCATGTGGGCAGCCTTTGATGACCACGTGGCGGCACCGCTCAGAGCAGCAGAAATTCCCTACGGATTTACCATTGGGAACCACGATGCCTCTGGAGCGCAGGGGGTGAACGATACCTTTCTGTTTCAGCGAGAACGTGATCTGGCCTCAGCCTATTGGCAAGACCCAGATCATGACCCAGGTGTAGAGTTTATCGATCGCTTCGAGTTCCCCTTCTATTACACCTTTCGCAAAGACGACGTCTTTTTCATGTCTTGGGATGGCTCTTCTAGCAAAATTCCGGCGGATAAGCTGGCTTGGGTCGAGCAAGCACTGGCTAGCGAAGCCGCCCAGAGTGCTCGTATGCGAGTTTTGTTAAGCCATCTACCCCTCTATGCAGTGGCCGTTGGTCGAGACCAACCGGGCGAGGTGATGAGTGACGCTGACCAGCTCCGCACCATGCTGGAAAAATACAATGTTCACACCTACATCAGTGGCCACCATCACGCCTACTATCCGGGTCATCGAGGTGATTTACAGTTGCTCCATATGGGGATTATCGGCTCGGGTCCGCGTCCATTGATTGATAGTGATCTGCCCCCTTGGAAAGCCCTAACCATCCTGGATGTTGACTTCGACGCTCCGAATAGCGAACTGACCCGCTACACCACCTACGACATCCAGACCATGGAGCTAATCGAATACGGTGAGCTACCCCGCTTTGTGACCGGGCATAACGGCCTGGTGCTGCGTCGTGATGTCGAGATGGCTGACCTGAGTGCAGATGAAAAGGCGTTTTGTGAGGCCAAGCTGGGGGCGACATTGTGCAGCTAGTCGTCTCAGCTTTCGGTTACAGAGCCAAGGGTGCCGAGGACATCCCAGATTTGTAAATCCATCGGTTTGTTTAGGGCGGGCATCTTGCCCGCACACAGAACTGTAAAGCAATAGTGCTTAGTGGTGCAGAAAACTTTTGTGAGTCTCACCATGGACAGCTTTAGTAGTTGAAACAGTCCTTGTAACCCGCTGACCTCGTACAATTCATCAAGACATCCAAAAATCGCTGTCTCAATGAGAATCCTCGACTCATAAGGGCTTCAGGACTTTTCTGCACTAGTAAGGCAATAGTGAGACGCGCTTGGGCCAAGAGTTCAGCAGGGCATCGTTAATTGAGCCTCAGGTAGTTGAGCTTCGAGCTGCAGAAGTTTTGGGTGATCGCGATACCCAGCTACCCAATCACCCAGCTACCCAATTACCCAATTACCCAACCCCTCTAAGCCGGTTACGCCTTTCTTCAAGGCACACCTCATCC
>CAZLYS010000214.1:0-7192 GCA_964563415.1 uncultured Halomicronema sp. | reverse complement strand
CCCCTTCAATGTTAGTAATGACTAGCGGTTGCCCACCTTCTAAAACGGCAACACAGCTGTTGGTAGTTCCCAGATCAATTCCGATGACTTTGCCCATAACTCGCAGCTTCTTAAGATTCGGATGAATTTACAGGAGCGTTTTCGCAACTCAACGTTAGCTCATCTTCCAAGAAAACACCTAAGAAAATAGGGATCCCCTTGAATCTGCCTCCTTGGTGGTTAGCATTCCCAAAATGATCTCTAGGTCTTTAACTGCGCCGCAAAAATCCCACTTTTTTGGCTTGCCAAACGACTAGTGTGCGACAATCTCTCAGCCATGCCTCAAAACAGGACAGAAACGCAGCAACTCAAGATCATTCGAAGTGTTAACTGTCGCTGACATTGATGACATCTCATCAACCATGGCGCCAAACATTGCACAGTGGCATGGATTAACAACAGTCATCCACTGTAACGGTTCACACATTCAAATCCTACAAGAGCAATTTTCGTTGCCGCGAGCCCATCCCGAACCCATAAACATTAGCTCTCTGTAGAGGTTGCATCGTCACTTGCGGGGTCAGGGGGGGCAGCCACCTTGACCATGGCGTGCCGCAACACGCGATCGCCAATCATGTATCCCCTCACCAACTCATCAATCACAGTACCCTCGGGATGTTGATCCGTGGGTTCCCGCATGACTGCTTCATGTAGATTAGGATCAAAATCTTGACCTTCGGCCCGCATAGCAGAAACGCCCAGACGCTTTAAGCAATCCACCAATTGCTTATAAACACTCTGGTAGCTCTTATGAATCGTCATTTCAGCCTCAGTTTGAGGCTTAATCTGAGACCTTGCCCGCTCAAAATTATCAATCACTGGCAGTAACTCAGTGATGGTATTGCGCTTGATTTGAACCTCCTGATCGTCACGCTCCTTGCTGTTGCGACGACGGTAGTTCTCAAAGTCAGCCGCGATGCGCATGTACTGACTTGTACGCTCTTCTAGTTGGGCTTTCAAGGCATTAATTTCGGCTTGTCCGTCGGCAGCTCCAACATCTTTACTAGCAGCCGCTTCAGCGGAACTGCCAGTCTCTTTAGTCAGCTCCTCAACCGTACCTTCTGTAAAAGCACCTTCCACATCGATATCAATGGTGCCATCTTCTACTCGAAGTTCTTCCACGTCGTCTGCTGGCTTCTCTTCAGCTAAGTTGAAATTTTCTGGAGAGGTTTCTGTGGGTCGAGATTCGTCAACCATGTCGCTCATAACCTAAAAGTTCTACACAGGGTCATGCACTCCTGCCCTTGATTCAAGAGCGCTAGTGCCTATGCCAAATAAAGGACTACTAATGATAAAGCTATCAATTTATTGCGTTGATAGACCACTAATGTTAGCTGCTAATCGGCTCACAGCCTAGTGCATATCGGTTTGGCATTCAGATCATTTCAGTAAAATGGACCCTTGTAACCAAAGTTGCCCGCAATCAAACAATTATTTGCCATGATTTGAGCCAGATTTGTTAAAGATCGCCATGAGCTAGCCATGGAATATGCGAATAGATGAGGCGGCTGCACTGAAAATTCCTCAGGTCGCAAGCGGAGACAATCTCAAAGCACTACGCAATGGACTCATGGGTTAACCACACACAGAACTCAATCCGTGACTGCATTGAGTTGCATAGCATTTGTTTAGTCTTAAGGATAAAAGAGGTCTCGGCTATCTTCTCAGATTTCTAGCTACCCAATTTTTACATCAATCCTCAAACTAAACTAACTCGAACACATCATTATTCAGTCTGGACGAAACTTAGTTGGCATCACATCAGGTCATTCCAAGTTGACATCCCTTAACAAAGCTGACCACCTAGAGCGCAGACTTGGGAGGGGAAAGCTATTATCAATCCATCTCGGTCTTGGCCTGTGAGTTGTGTTAACTGAAATTCAGCCTAACTGAAACAGTTTCGTTTACTCAGAGCAGTCTTGATTGATGACATCGCAAGGCTTTGAGGGCACACTATTGCCGTGCATCTTGCCAAAACCTTTCGGTTCTACCGATTTATTCACTTAGACCCCTTGCATCCGCTATGACGAATTCTTCACAGCGCCGCGCTCTTGTTTTACAACGCAGTTTTTCCCCCTTTGGTAACAAGCTGATTCAATCAGGCTTAGTTGATGGGGAACAGATGCAGCAGGCTTTAGCGGAAAGCCGTCGCTCAGGCCGGGCCTTGACTGATGTGCTGGAGTCTTTGACTGGACAACAGCTTTCGCCTGAGTTAGTTCGTCAATATAAGAAGCAACAGTTATTTGAACTCAAAATTCTTTACGGCATTGAATCCGTCGATCCAGAGCTGGATGCGTTGTCGTCTAATCAAATTGGGCAATTTATTGACACGCTGATCCCAGTGGATATTTGTCGTCGTCATCAACTTGTACCGCTGTCCAAAGATGAAGGTGAAGACCCTTCAGTATTGGTGGCAATGGTCGATCCAGAAAACTTGGAAGCCCAAGATGACTTGAATCGGATCTTGCGACCTCAAGGGTTGCGCCTACGCCGCATGGTCATCACTGTAGAAGATTATCAGCGCCTCATCTCTGGCTACTTGGACGAAAAAGTCGCTCGCGAAAAGCAGCGCGATATGGAACAGGCTGTAGATGTACAGTCAGATTTGGAAGACTTAGACTTTGATGAGTCGGCACTACAGGACGTTAATGAAGAGGAATCTGACCTCAACGAGGCCTTACAAGATGCCGGAGCTGCGCCGGTCATTGCCCTCGTAAACAAAGTTTTGGTAAAAGCGCTGCAAGAAGGCGTCTCAGACATTCATATCGAACCTCAAGAAGAGTTCTTACGCATTCGTTTCCGGAAAGATGGTGTATTGCGAGAGTCTTTCCCAAAATTCCCGAAGAAGATTATCCCTGCCGTTACGGCCCGTTTCAAAATTATTTCTGAGTTGGATATTGCTGAACGACGGATGCCGCAGGATGGCCGCATCCGTCGCATGTTTCAAGGACGGAAAATTGATTTTCGCGTCAGCACACTCCCTAGTCGGTATGGCGAGAAGATCGTACTGCGGATTTTAGACAACTCATCGACTCAGTTGGGCATTGATAAACTGATTACCGATGAGGCATCTCTGAACATTGTGCGGGAGATGGCCTCGCGTCCCTATGGGTTGATTTTGGTGACGGGACCAACCGGCTCTGGTAAAACCACGACTCTCTATTCTTTGCTGGCCGAACGGAATGATCCAGCCATCAATATCAGTACGGCTGAAGATCCAATTGAATATGCTTTGCCAGGAATTACGCAGGTACAGGTCATCCGTGAAAAAGGCATGGACTTTGCCTCGATTTTGCGAGCCTTCTTGCGGCAAGACCCAGATGTCATCCTGGTGGGTGAGACCCGCGACCCCGAAACCGCGAAGACAGCGATCGAAGCAGCCCTGACAGGACACCTCGTATTGACCACTCTGCACACTAATGATGCGGCGGGTGCGATCTCGCGCCTCGAAGAAATGGGCATGGAAGGTTTCCAGGTATCCAGCTCATTGATTGGTGTTTTGGCTCAGCGCCTGATGCGAAAAGTCTGTTCTGAATGCAGTATTCCCTACACGCCGAATGCCGAAGAACTTGCTCGCTTTGGCCTCTCAGCCGCAGGAGATTCTGAACTCACTATCTATAAAGCCAACGTTCTGTCTGTAGACCAAATCAGCGAAGCTAGAGCTAATGGAACTTTTTGTGAGACATGTCAAGGGGTTGGTTACAAGGGCCGGGTGGGTGTTTATGAGGTAATGCAAATAACCGAAACACTCCAGAAACTGATCTCAGAAGGGGTGCCCTCAGAACAAATCAAAGAATCTGCTGTGGAAGAGGGGATGAAAACCCTCCTAGCTTACAGTCTCAACCTAGTACGTCAGGGATACACCACGCTTGATGAGGTCGAACGCGTCACGTTTACTGACACGGGCTTAGAAGCTGAGCTTAAAGCTCGACGCAAGAGTTCTCTGACTTGCGAAAACTGCCATGCTGAGTTGAAGCAGGATTGGCTTGACTGCCCCTATTGTCTAACCCCGCGCTTTAGTTCCTAACTTCTAGAAGTGACAACCCTGTTTCGGTGAGCTGCATGCCCGCCAATGCAAACGTTAATGACAATCAACACAAGGTGACGCCAATGGAATTGATGATTGAAGACTTGATGGAAGAAGTAATCGAGCGGGGAGGGTCAGATCTTCACCTCTCGGCTGGTCTTCCTCCCTACATCCGGATCAGTGGTAAGCTCACGCCGACTGAACATGAGCCGATGAGCCCAGAAGCCTGTCAGAGGCTTATCTTTAGTATGCTGAACAACAGTCAGCGCAAGAACCTAGAGCAGAATTGGGAACTCGACTGCTCTTACGGAGTCAAAGGGCTTGCCCGCTTTCGGGTCAATGTCTATAAAGATCGAGGTACTTATGCAGCCTGTTTGCGAGCTCTAAGTTCTAAGATCCCCAGTATGGATCTGCTGGGCTTACCGCCCATCGTGCGTGAGCTATCGGAAAAGCCGCGGGGACTCATTCTGGTAACGGGGCCAACTGGTTCGGGTAAATCAACCACTTTGGCTTCGATGATCAATGAAATCAATATGACTCGGCCTGAACATATTCTGACCGTTGAAGATCCGATTGAATTTGTATATGAGCCAGTCAAAAGCTTGATTCACCAACGACAAATTGGTGAAGACACCAAGAGTTTTGGCAATGCTTTGAAAGCCGCACTCAGGGAAGATCCAGATGTCATTTTGGTGGGTGAGATGCGAGATCTGGAAACAATTTCCTTGGCAATCTCTGCGGCAGAAACTGGCCACTTAGTCTTCGGGACTTTGCACACTAGCTCAGCATCCCAGACAGTTGACCGGATGGTCGATGTCTTCCCACCTGAGCAACAGACCCAGGTAAGGGTGCAGTTGTCGAACTCGCTAGTAGCGGTTTTGAGTCAATGCTTGGTGCCCAAAGCCAATCCTAAACCAGGGGAATTTGGCCGCGTCATGGCGCAAGAGATTATGGTGGTTACACCAGCTATCTCTAACTTGATTCGCGAAGGTAAAACGGCTCAGATTTATGGGGCGATTCAAACGGGTGGACGATTGGCTATGCAGACGCTGGAGAAGGTTTTAGCCGATCTGTACAAAGCTGGAACTATTAGCTTTGACTCTGCAATGGCGAAAACATCACGCCCTGATGAATTGCAGAGATTGTTGGAAGGTTCGGGGAATCCGGCTGCTGGCAAGCAACAGGCAGCGGCTGGTCGTCGTCGATAAGGACTACGGTTCAATCGCCCAGTATTCAAAGCTGGCGGTCTAAGATATTGGGCGATTATTCACTTGTTGTTGCTGCCAAGTGTCACGGAAATCAAGACTCAATCGTTTCCTTGAAACAGTTTGAAAACTGTGTGCTAACGTATCGGCATCAGAACAAGCCATCGGACGCACACATTGGTTTGCCAGTCTACACCAGAGGGGGATGTGTTTCTCCCAGATTTGCTTTGATCATTTGATGCCTGAAAGTTATGCCTACTTACGTTGCTACCGGACGAGATAGTGCAGGTCGTGAGCGCAAAGAAAAAGTTGCTGCGTCAAATCCTAACGAAGCCCGAAATTTACTAAAAGATCAAGGGCTTTTTATTCAGGATTTGAAAGAGGAGCGGAGCTTCAACCTCTCCCCAGCTGAACTTAAAATGGCGCTCACGTCAGTTTCGGTCAAAGATAAAGCTGTTTTCTCGCGTCAGTTTGCAGCTTTGGTGAATGCTGGTGTAGCACTGGTGCGAGGGCTAGGGGTGCTTTCTGAAGAATGCCCCAATCCTAAACTTAAGCGGGCCTTAGAAGAAATCAATAGCGACGTGCAGCAGGGCACCAGCCTCTCAGAATCGATGAGCAAGCATCCTAGCTGCTTTGACAAGCTTTATGTGAGCCTTGTGCAAGCAGGTGAGGTCGGTGGTGTACTCGATGAAGTACTGAATCGCTTGGCCAAACTGTTAGAAGATTTGAACCGATTACAGAATCAGATTAAGTCGGCAATGGCTTATCCGGTGACGGTCTCTATTCTGGCAACTGTTATTTTTGTTGCCATGACAGTCTTTTTATTGCCGACATTCGCTGAAATTTTTGAGGAACTCGACGCTGATTTACCTCTCTTTACGAGGATTATGCTAAACATCAGCGAGTTTTTGCAGCGGTGGTATAACTGGGCAATTATTGTTGGCTTAGGCTTTTTAGCTGCGTTTATTTATCGGCGTTACTATGCTACCGAGCATGGTGAGCGCACGATTGATAGTATGTTTCTCAAGTTGCCGCTGTTTGGTGATCTAGTCCAGAAAACGGCCACTGCACGGTTTTGTCGTACGTTTGGCTCTCTTTCGCGTTCTGGTGTGCCGATTCTGACCTCGCTAGAAATCGTTCGAGATACTGCGGGTAATCGTATAATTTCTGATGCGATTGACGAGGCCAGAGATGAAATCCAAACAGGAGGGATGATTAGTCTCGCATTGCAGAAGCATCGTGTTTTCCCGGCAATGGCTATCCAAATGATTAGCATTGGCGAAGAAACCGGGGAACTCGATGCAATGCTGATGAAAGTAGCTGACTTCTACGAAGATGAAGTTGAGCAAGCCGTGAAGGCTTTGACCAGCATTATGGAACCATTCATGATTGTGATTCTAGGCGGCATGGTTGGCTCAATTCTTGTCTCTATGTATTTGCCGATGTTCAGAATTATGGAAGTTGTTGGTTAGCGAGTTCTTTGTTGGCTGAGCTTGGCCGTCAATTCGTCGATACCAAATTTGGGTTTAGGTATGTCAATAGTCCTGTAAGTGGCGAGTAGGGAACTGACTGATGTGGGTGCCGCATTTCTGAAGCTGTAGTTCACTCGTCAATGTTCTACCTGAAGACTCTCTAATATTGTTTTCTTTTCGAATACTGTTAACAGTGTTGAACAAGCAGTCTCGACGTTTCATTGATCTAAGTGCGGATGCCCCACTGGTTTGACTTTGGTTCATTGGTGAGTAGTCATTTCACTTCATTAACAGCAAAGATGCGACTTCCAAAGAAACCTCAAATGGCAACTATATTTCCACGGGTGTTATGCATCGGAACTTTATCAGTTTCAGCTTTAGTCAGTTTATCCATCGGTCTAGAGTTGAGGCATTCCTAATGCTGCGACCAAGCTTGACTCTTGATCAAT
>CAZLYS010000213.1:6118-7222 GCA_964563415.1 uncultured Halomicronema sp. | reverse complement strand
CCTGACGTGATTTTGAACACGAGCCCTTCACTGCCAGTGGCTTTGCCCGTTGCACTGCTGAAGCTCATTTATCGCTGTCCGACGGTACTCAATTTGCAAGATATTCTGCCCGAGGCCGCTGTGCAGACCGGGTTAATTAGTCATCCGATCGCTATCCGGGCATTTGAAATATTAGAAAAGTTTGCTTATCGGTCAGCGACCCAAATCAGTGTCATTGCCGAAGGTTTTCGTCAAAATCTCCTTGGTAAAGGAGTCCGTGATAGCAAGATGAAAATCATCTCGAATTGGGTTGATGTTAATTTTATTAAGCCGTTACCCAAGTATAAAAATACGTTTCGTCAGGCTAATGGGCTCGATAAGAAGTTTGTCGTGCTCTATTCAGGCAATATTGCCCGTACCCAAGGCATTCAAACAGTGATCCGAGCGGCTGCTCGATTGCAACATCTTAAAGACCTTGTTTTTGTCATTTCTGGGGAGGAAAGTCAACTCTCTGATCTAGATGAGTTGCGGCAGGAATTGGGGGTGCAAAATGTCTTGTTACGCCCGTTTGCACCCCGTGCAGAATTGCCGGAAATGCTTGCCGCTGCAGATGTGGGCTTGATTATGCAAAAGCGGAATGTGGTCGGTTTCAACATGCCATCTAAAACCCAGGTACTGCTGGCTAGCGGTCGACCGATTTTGGCAGCAGTGCCTGATCATGGAACTGCGGCTCAAGCAATTCGGGCAAGTGGTGGTGGCTTAGTCGTTGAACCCGAAAGTCCGCATGAGTTGGCCAAGGCAATTCAGAACCTGTATGAAAACCCTGAATTGGCTGAAAAACTGGGGCGTCAAGGGCGGCATCATGCCATGAATGAATATTCATTTGAGCAGGCACTCAATCGGTATGAAACTCTCTTCAAGCAATTGGTACAAGGCAAGCGTGGACAGCGCCCTTATGGCAAGATGGCTACTCAAATGGCGTCTGCTGAGGCGGCACATAGCAATCAAGTACCCCCGCGTATTCAATAATCACAGTCTACTGAAAGCATTTTTATAAAAAGCTTCCAGGCTAGCTATTTGCGGTTTGGAAGCTTTTTAATGCTCGTTTGGAGCTTGTCTCTGAAT
>CAZLYS010000213.1:0-6018 GCA_964563415.1 uncultured Halomicronema sp. | reverse complement strand
TTTGGAGCTTGTCTCTGAATAAGGAAAAGTGCAGAAAGTTTTAGAGTGCAGACATCAAAGTCTGACGAGCTGTGAATTTATAGAGATCTGGCTCGTTGTCACCACATCTGCAGATTGCTAAATTTGTCGGTTACAAGAACTGGGTTGATGTTGCTTATCGGCGATCGCGGTATGGCAATGATGGCGTTGATTCAAATGCTTCTGATAGACTGCGGGGTCCGAACCTTGGCATCAGTCAATTCAATCACTGATCACAGAAAAGCCAATCGCGATCGCTGCCTGGATTGTCGCTAACCCAGTAGGATAAGGGATAGATATTGAAAGTCATCTTAACTTCGGGATCACCATGGCACTGATCATTACTGGTAAGCGATTTATCAAGGACCTAGAAGCTACGGGTGCTTTAGCGGTCAGGGCTCCGTTAGAAGGTGGTTTTGAAGGTCGGTATCAACGCCGCTTGCGAGCAGCAGGCTATGAATCAGTCAATTTGACTGTTAAAGGACTGGGTGACTTGTCGGCCTACTTGACCGATATCCATGGTGTACGCCCAGCTCACTTAGGTAAGAAGACTATTGGTCAATCGGCTGCCGTTGGGTATCGTCACTACATTCCGCCCATCATTAGCTACCGGATGGAGGGGATGTCGCCGAAAGCTAAAGGGCTAGTACTGTGGCTTATTGAAGGCAACATCCTATCTCAACAGGAGATTGCCTACCTTACTGATTTGCCAAAGACTCTGCCCAACGTCAAGGTCGTGTTAGAGATGGGCGGCGATCGCGTCTTTAGCTGGCAGCCCTTGGTGAATGAGCTTGCTGCTTAAACTTTTTCCCTCAACTTTTAGGGACTCTTGCTGCTTAAACTTTTTCCCTCAACTTTTAGGGACTTTGGTTGCGCACCTTGATGTCTGCCAAATATTGCACTCGGACAACTCATCATGTGGCTGTGTGATCGCTTGCTCGACTGGGAACAATAAAAAGCCTAGGCAAATAGCCATTCGATAATCCGGAATTACAGAGATTCAATAGAACTTTTCGGCAGCGAGCGTTCTTTGATGGGCATGTCAGTTTTTGGGCCGTTATCTGAACCTAAAGCATCCAGAGCATGTTGGCGTTGTCAGTTGTTGTTCGCTTTTGAGCGACATCAAATATTTTCGAATTCATCTGTTTGGCGCATCGTTCAATTTTTCGTTGCGATAACGTTTGGAGCATTCATGATTAAATTGCGCACGATGAAGCAGGTTGCTAGCAGCCGCACGATTCCGGGGTTTCGCTCCTGTCGCACCCTAAGTCGCGCTAATCAAGGCCTTACTCTAGATCAAGGAAGGATGATGATGGGCTGTGCCCAAATCCGGGCTCAAGACGCTCACCGTCAATGGCTTAATGGAGCTTGGCAATTGCGAAAGTAGCGACAGTCACCAACTTCTTCGAGTGTCAGTTCGAGCATGCTCTCGCCCAGCAGTCGACGGAATCATCATCTTAAGGTCAGTGTGTCATAGTCTGTTGGAGTGTCAAAAAGCGTATCCCCTGTGATGGGCAGAAGAAGACAAGCGTTAAGCTAAACCTCATGACATCATCGGAAAATACGCCGACAGAAAGTGATTTTTCCCTGGCTCGTCCCACTAACCAGGATGCTGGTCTAGCACCGTTGCTTTTAACCGTTACAGAATTGGTTCGCCAACTGATGGAAGCACAAGTTATCCGGCGTATGGAGTCAGGTGATTTGGCTGATGACCAATTGGATCGAGCGGCTGAAAGTTTGCGGCGACTTGAAGCAGAAATTGTCCACCTATGTGAAGTGTTTGAGGTCGATCCGGCTGACTTGAACATTGATCTGGGGGAAATGGGCACGTTGTTACCCCGCAATGGGGGATATTACCCTGGAGAAAACTCTGACTCGCCTTCCTTGCTCGAATTACTTGACCGGCTACTCGATACTGGTGTGGTCGTTGAGGGAGATGTGAACCTGGGATTAGCACAACTCAATCTGATTCAAGCAAAATTACGTCTGGTGCTGACCTCGAAACCGGTGAACTGAGGTAAGCTTTCAGCGCATTCTGATGTTTTTTAATGGCTGACCATGCCGCAACTGTTATACCTATACGGAATTTTTCCTGCGCCGGGACCTGGAGAGTTGGAGGTGCAAGGACTCGATAAGCAGCCGATTAGTGCCCACGCCATTGATGGCTTTGTGTTTTTATATTCTGTCGCTCAGCAAGAGCGCTATCTTGCCAGTCGCAAAAACTTGTTAGGTCATGAGCGGGTGCTCGAAGCTGCCATGCAGGCGGGGTATCGTACTCTTTTGCCGCTACAGTTTGGATTAATTATTGCAACTTGGGATCGCGTTGTTGAGGAGTTGATCACTCCTCGCGGTGATGCTCTAAAACAGCTGTTTGGCAAACTGGATGGCCGCCGTGAGGTCAGTGTCAAAGTTTTATGGGAGCCAGATGCGGAACTGAATCAGTTGATGGCAGAGAATGCCGAACTACGAACCCAGCGAGATCAGTTAGAGGGCAAGCAACTCAGCATGGATCAAGTGGTCACCATTGGTCAGGCCATTGAAGAAGCGATGGCCGATCGCAAAGATGAAGTCATCGAGGCATTTCGGCAACGACTCAACGTGCTCGCCGTAGATGTGGTTGAGAATGATCCCCTCACAGATGCCATGATTTACAACACCGCTTATTTGATCCCTTGGGAAGGGGAACCAGAGTTCAGTCAGGCGATCGAGGCGCTAGATACGCAATTTGAAGACCGCTTACGCATTCGCTACAACAACTTTACGGCTCCCTATAATTTTGCGCAGCTCGATCAGCTAGATTAGCCCTGTGATGTCGGTTCCCTTTCTTTCAGTTTGAGAGCATCAGGCAGCGATCGCAGTCAGGACGCTGTTTCCGTGGGCGATCGCAACTCGATCAGTTGCAGGGGCTGATATTAAGTATTGCCAGCCAGACTCTGTTGCCGCCTCGACCTGTGCTAGAAAATTCCATCAGTTTCGCTGTTGCCAATTGGGTTTCCAAGACAGTGCATCCAACTCGACATGAGGAATCGGGCGTTGCTGATTTTGGGTATGAATTGAATCACTGGCTAGGAGAATACTATAGGCTGACTCCCCATCGAGAGAGGAGAGCGGGCATCTTGCCTGCGGCCTCAAATCCGGATTCATACTTCGATTCAGCAATGCCAGGAATCGCAAGAACCTCAGTTAGAGCAAGGGCGTTTTACCGGTGCCAGCAGTGCCGACAATTCCATACGACCATTTACCTGCTTCACAGGATTCTTGAAGATTCCAAACAGTCAAGGATTTACCGAAAATTTACTGAACCAGGCACAAAAAGGCGAGAGCCGTCCGGATAGTCTCTCGACACCAAGGAACAGTGGAATGGTAGATGCACCCTGATAGCAATCCCCGGTCAAGCGACTGGGGATTTTTTTTGATTATTCTGATTTTTCAGGAGCAGCCGTGGCCTCTGCAGACGTCTCGGTGGCTTCAGGCGCATCAGTTGGAGCGGCTTCTGATGTTTCCTCCGTCACTGCGGTTTCTGCCGTCTCGGGCTCGGGTTCAGGCTCTTCCACCTTCGGCTTTGGTCTTGGCCCGCGCATTAACGCTGGTGATACGGCTGGTGGTTTTTCCTCGCGATCGCGTCGGCCCCTGCCTTTGCCGCCTTTGCGACCTTTGCGATCGCGGTCACGGCGATCACTACTACGCCCCTCGCGATCGCCACTGCCTTCTTGTGCTTCACGAGCAGCTTTTTCCGACTTCTTGATAGGACGTTCAACCATGACTCAAGATTTCTTAACACCATCAAGATACTACCGTGAAAGCTCCCTCAGGACTTACGCAACCAAGAAGTTAGAACTCGACCTCAATGCACCGGCTGTGTTTTCATGATTCCTTGAGTTGTTTAGTATAATCCTGCGTCGGCTGGCCCCAGACTCCCAGTGGGTGCAAACCGCTTTCAGCGTTGCCGAGCTCTGAATAGGGTCGGGTCAAATCTGTCCAGTAGTTGACCTTAATGTCCTTTGGAAGGCAATCGCCTTATGGAACGATACAATCAGTTAGCGATTTGCCCGGTCTGATGAAGCTTTAGCTAACCCCGCGATCGCAACGATGATAAAAAGCGATCACTGATTTCTCCGGCCCTAAAACTACCTTCCTATTTGTCGAAACGTTTGCATATAAACATCCATGATTTGAATGATCTGGGCATAGCCAGGAAGTTTGAGCCCTTGGGCATAATCCACATTGTCTTGCTGGTCTCCATAGCGAATTTGCACCAATGTTGCTCCTGGCTGAATTGGTTGCTGCGATATTGATGTCGCTTTAGCGTCAGCCAGAGCCGTTTTTAGAATTTCGAAGTGTTGCAGATCGACATTGGTTTGCTGCTGCCATACCTGGCCACGATACTGACGCTGGTAGGTCAATTTACCCGCCGGATTTAAGCTGAGGATTTCACACCCAAAGGAATCATCGGGCGCATATTCGTTGCCGATCTGATAAAGAAACAGTGGTTGTTCATCGGGATACATCAGCGATCGCAGCCGCTGCGCCTCGTGTTCAGGCAATTTTTGCCAAAACGCTCGAGTTAGCACGGTGGGGGCTTCTGGTGGCCATGGGGCTTTCGCAGCAATATAAGCCGTCCGATGAGCTAGTGGCAACGCGGCGATGACGCCCAACATTTTGTGCTCAATTTGATGTGCATGTTGAATCAGCCATGCTGGATCTAAACGGGCCAAGTGCTGCCACAAAAAGTTTGCGTAGGGCCGCAGAACCAGATTTTTTAGCCATGCGATGGTTCTGACATCCTCTGGCGTCGCTTTGGTGGCCAGGGCGATCGCCGCTGCTTGCTCCAAACTGGGGTGGCCAATATCCCAAGCTGGCAATTGTGACGGTATCGGTTGCAGACAAGCCAGGGCGCGATCGCTCTGCAGAGGCGGCATCACATCCTCAAGAACCGCGATCGCCCCTGTGCGGTGGCGAATATCTGGACTACTCAAAAGTAGACACAGTGCCTCAGCATAAACTACCCGCTCATCCCCTGTGCGGTGGCGAATGGCTTGACTGAGACCATCATGCCGATGGATATGGTCACGTTCTAGCCAGACAAGTTGCCCCTCTAAGTGGCGCTCCATTTGTTGACGGAGTCTGTGTAGATCGGTCATGACCTTATAAAAAGCCCCCTTTCACCACCAGGGACGCCCAGTTATCCGCTGACCAAAATATCCAGCTTTACCGTCAATCAGGTCGTCGTTGACTTTAAAAAGATAGGTATTGAGCAAGACAAAGGGATTAGGCGCTCTGTTGTAGCCACACAGGGTTTGATCGATAAACGCCGCCCGACCCGACTGGGTCAGAAACAATACCTGACCGTTTGACTCTGCGACGGGGAAAGGTTCTGGGTCTTCTAAAATGTCTCTGATATCTAAGTAATAGTCATCGCATGTCGTTTTCATATGGGCAAAAGCGCTGCCAGGATAAAACTTGATGCGGTTGGTATACTCAGTCAGCTTGCCGCTAGAGTAACGTCCAGGTTCTGAAATAATCAATCCCTCGAATTGCAAAATAAAGTCTAATGCTGTCGGATGCAGAATAAACTGATACGCCTCATCGGTCCAACTGGGTTGAGGATAGGTTGGCAGACACTCACCAATCCAGCCTGCGGCTCTGAGCTTGGCAAACAGCTCAGGATAAACATCAAAATAGACTTGGGGAGCAAGCTGACTGTCTGGCATCGTCTTTTTAGTCAAGCATTTTAAAGAACTAGATTCATGAATTCCTCAGAATGAATGCAGGGCAGCACGAATTTGGAAGTGAGCAGAAGCGAGCATAGAAGCGGTTTGAAAGTGTCTTCCAACTGCTTTAGTCCTTTTCCTAAAATGTTCGGCAATTAGTAAGGTGACTGCATCTAATCATTAATTCATCTCTGGCAAAATTTGTTCTAGTGGTGATACGGATAAGTTGGAGCGGTTACGGTGCGAGGCAGAGATATTTTGGAGAAATTGGAAAGTAGGGTTTTCTAGG
>CAZLYS010000212.1:0-7237 GCA_964563415.1 uncultured Halomicronema sp. | reverse complement strand
CAGCCGCGGCCTGCTGCTGAGCCAGACTGGCCAGATCAGTACTCAGAATCCGTAATTTATTCAAGGCCGTATGGGCGGCAGCAAAGGTTGGGGCGTTTTGGCTAACCTGATGCTCGTTCATGCGATTGAGCAAGGTGCTAGCGGTTTCCGCTTGGGCAAACTCCGGGGAATCTTGCCGTCCCTGGCGAATCAGCTCAGCTTTGCGTTCACCTGCTTTTTGTATCCCGATTGCGGCAAACTGCTGATAGAGGTCTAACAAAGACTGATGAGCAGCTTCCCAAGACTGCCAAAGTACAATGCACTCTTCATACGCCTGTACTTCTTGGGCGGAGTGCGGCAAGGCTTCGTAGTCGGCAAAGGCTGCCTCGATGCTGAGCCAAACATCACTGATTTGCTGCTTAGCCCGATTATGCATGTCGAGAGGAACTCGGGGATTGACCAGCAGCCGCTCAGCCGATTGGATTTTGGCTTGACCTTGATAAATGGTCTCCAGGCTGGCAAAGCTGGGCAGCAAATCGTCATTAAAGATGGCAATATGCTGGCTGATACGTTGATTCGCGCTCCAACCGACTAAGGCGACAACCAAAACGATCACACCCAAAAAGCAAAATGCCCAAAGCATACGGGCATGGAGAGACCAGTGTTTGAAGATATTCATGGGAAAACCGAGTAGCAAAGATACTGGAGCAAGAGACAGGGCTCCCCTACTTGGGATAGTCCGTGGTGAACACCCAGAAATGGCAGAAAATCAATAAATTCTCGATTTCGCCCAAATTTTTGAGTATACAAATAGTTCCCGACTATCCAACTTGCTGATCGCTTTGACCAAGGTTTCTGGTCTCTGGCTATTGCTCAGGGGTGTGATCGCATTAGGCACTCACTTTGAAGCAGGCAATTTCTTGTTGAAACCCTTGCACCACCTGATTCAGGTCGGCGATCGCACGGGCGTTTTCCTGCATCGACTGGGCCGTTTGCTGGGAGGTATCGTTGAGCTGCCCCATCGCGGCACTGATTTGCTGAGCGCCCTCAGATTGGGCTTCGGTGCTCTGGTTGATGGCCGTAAACTGAGGGTCAAGCGCCGTCACCTGCTCAATGACCTGTGTGATTTGCTGCGTGATGCCTTGAATACTGTCAAGGCCCAGATTCACCTCCTGGCTGAACTTATCCACTTCCATCACGCCAGACGCGACGGTGGACTGCATATCTTTCACCATGTCTTCGATTTCGAGGGTGGCAACTGCCGTTTGATCCGCTAACCGGCGAATTTCCCGCGCTACGACGCCAAAACCCGCTCCATACTCACCGGCCTTTTCGGCTTCGATCGCCGCATTCAGCGACAGGAGGTTGGTCTGGTCGGCCACTTTGGTGATGGTGCTGATGACGCTGTTAATCGTGTTGGCGCGATCGCTAATCAGCCCGAGGCGATTGCTAATGCTGTCAGTGGCGATCGCGAGCTGACGTACCGTCTGTTCCATCTGGCTCAGCTCCTGCTGACTTTGGCCAGCCGTGGTGGCCGTCGCACTGACGCGATCAGCCACCTGTTCGACCTGATGCGACAGCTCTTCAGAGGTCGCGGCAATCTGCTGCGTTGTGGCATTGATCTCATGGGTCGAGGCCACCTGTTCTGATAACGTCGCCTCAAGCTGATGACTGGCAGAGGCTAGCTGGGTGGTGGAAGAGGTCACCTGAATGCCCGACGCCTGAATTTGTCCAATCAGCTGGCTCAGGCGTTCGGTCATGGTATTAAAGGCTGTGAGAAGTCGATTGAGGTCATCTTGGTCCCCCCCCAGATCAAGTCGGGTCGTTAAGTCACCAGCCGATATTTTTTCGGCGATCGCCATGCCCGCCACGATACGATTCTGCGTCTGGGTCGCTAGCTGCATCTGCTTCAAAATCAGCACCGTGGCCACGCCAATCACCCCCACCATAAGGAGATATAACGGCAGCATTTGGAAAAAAACCCGTCGCGAGAGGGTTCTCAGTGCCTCGGGCGAGACAAAAGACACAATTTCCCAGCGGTAAGATGACCCGTCTGGTTGACTAATACCCTGCATTGCTCGGTTCGTCGCCTGCTGAATCACCGCTAGCGGCTCCAGGGCGGTAAAGATGAACAACCCCGCTGCCGTTTCCACTTGACCCGTGCCATCGGCCTGCATCACTTGCCACACCTCGGGATAGCGCTGAGCAAAGGTTTGGTCTTGGCGATCGTCAAACATGAACCCCCATTCCTCTTCGGGCGTTGGGCCTTTCAGCCAATAGCCTGAGGAGTTCAGCAGCATGAACTGGCCGTCAGCGCCATCAATATCTAGTTCGAGGCGATCCAGCAGATTCTGACCTAAAAAATTGAGCACCAATAGTCCGGTTCGGCGCTCTTGCTGATCAAACACGGGAGCGGCAAATCGAATCATGGGGAGGTACGGTTCCTGAACCTTGCCCTGTTCCACATTGAGGTCAAACGGGGACATAAAAATCTCACCTTGACCGAGCGGAAACGCCTCCTCAAAGTAGTAGCGATCGCCCTTATTTTGCAGCTCACTGTCGGGCACGATTTCAGGATTACTTTGCTCTGGATCAAAGTCGACGCGAATCAATTCCTGTCCCTGCGGATCCAGAAAGCGCACCTGACCATAGAGCTGTTTTTGACTCGAAAATAAGAAGTAATCAGTAATGAGCTTTTGCCGCATCTCATCAGCTGCTACCCCATTACTGGCCTCTGCAGGATCAAGTAAATTATGACCTAGAGCCTGTAAATTCTCTTGATTGGCCAAAATCATGAGATCAGCCACAACTTCTTGAAATCGTTGAGTCGCTAGTTTCTTCTGGACCTCAACTTTGTTGACTTCCCGACTGACTAAACGGTCTTTTGCCGCTGCCACTTGGGCTCGATAAATCAGGAAGAACAAGCCACTCGTCGCTAACAACAGAGGCACAAAAATGGCCATGCCACGCACCATTAACGGTTGCGATTTGATGAACTTCAACATAGTGGATTCTCAACCAAATATAACCAGATGATGAAGAGAGACTGGTCAGACTAGACAAAACATCCGGTACCCCCTACGGTTCCCCGCAGTTACATTGCGATAACAGTTAACTGTCGGCCTGCGCTAGTCGTCGGCAGTTAGCCGCTGTACGCGCTGACGGAGTCGCTCGGCGACGGCAAGCTGGCCTTGATCTTCATACAGCAGGGCTAAATACAACAGGGCCTCAACACAGGTCGGATCGAGGTAAATAGCTTTGCGGAAAGCCTGCATCGCCGCATCATTGATTCCCTGCGCTTGATAAATTTCACCCAACAGTAGGTAGGCAGCGGCACTAGTCGGATGAGCGTGCAGGTAGCGATCGCACTGGGCAGCGGCGATCGACAGTTCGCCCCGATCGGCCATGCTCCGAATATCATTTAGGGAAGTCTGGGCAGCGGCTTGGGGAAGGTTGGGTGGCCTGATAGCTGACGGTAACGTCGGGTTGATGGGTGGCGTGGCGGGGATCGATTTAGCGACGTTAGCCATGGTTTGAGGGGCCACGGGTAACTGTGGTCGTAATGGTAGATCTGGTGTGGGTATGGTGCTCGCAGCAGCTGCCTCCTTACCCTGAGTTGGTGGTGACGCCCCCCGGCGATAGACAAATGCCCGAGGGCAGCGAATGGCTTCAAACTGATTGGGATGAATCTGATTGGTTTCGGCATAGCCCAAAAACAACAGTCCGTTCGGTTTCAGCAGTCGATGTAAGGTGCGCATGGCCCGATCGCGGGCGGCCTGATGAAAGTAAATCAGTAAGTTGCGGCAAAACACGACATCGTAAGGCTGGGTTTGATAAAGGCACATCGGATCAGCCAGGTTGCCGGACCGGAACTGCACCCGCGATCGCACGCGATCGCTCAGTTGGTATCGCTCATCATCTCGTTGAAAATAGCGATCAACAATGGCATTGAGCGATGGGGTCACCGACTGTCCTGGGCGAAAGGAATAGGCCCCGAACAGACCGCGTCGGGCTCGATCCAGCGCGGCTTCACTGACATCCAAGGCATCCACTTGAAACTGCTCAGCAGACAATCCCGCTTCCAATAGCGTCATAGCGATCGAGTAAGGTTCTTCGCCGGTTGAGCAAGGTAGGCTCAGTAGCCGTAGAGGCACCTCAGCCGCCTGTTGCCGTCCGGTTTGACTCGCCCAGCGCTTGAGAAAAACAAACGATTCAGGATTGCGGAAAAAGCTGGTTTCGGGCACCACAATCGCTTCGATCAGCGCCGCGATCGCGGCTTGGGATCCCTGCAAATGCTGCCAATATGCCTCGACATTGCCGTATCCTGCCGCCTGCATGGCCTGCGCTATGGCGCGCTGCACTCCGGCTGACCCAATCGAGGTTTCGTTCAGGCCAATCAGTTGGTTGAGCAAAGCTGCAATATTGCCCTCAGCCTCAGTCGGCTCAAAACGACCAACCATTGTCAGCACCTCATCCTAAGATGCCGTTGTGGCTTGAGCGATCAGCGCATCGTACGCTGGCTGCGACAAGAGGCTATAAATCTGCAATTGCTGAATAATGTCTTGCTGAGACACCAGCATTTCGCCAAGATAGGGACTTTGGCAAAAATCAACGCGTTCGGCAATTTCCTCAACCTGATGCGATTCCAGCATTTCTGTCGCCTGCTCCGCCAGCAGCCCTAGCAACCGCGCAGATTCACCCGCCCCCCCCTGATTAACTAGGACAATGCGCGTACTCAATAAGGCTGAGCTAGCAGCTCCCTGCAAAAGCTGATTGAGGTCGAGCACAGGCACAACTTGCCCCTGATAGCTAAACACGCCTGCTACCACCGGGGAACTGCCAGGAAGGGGCTGCAAATTCACCCGAGGAAGCACGGTCACAATTGCTGGCGTCGCAATTGCATAACGGTTGTCTCCTAACCGAAAAACCAGCATGAGCATAGCGATTTAGGTCTCTTGCAAAGAAGCATGTGCGCTTAACTTACCCAATATCCAAACAGCAATCAGCGATTTAAGCGTCACTGAGATTTGAGGTTGAGCTTGCACATCATTTGCCATAGCGACTCGTTACCCGAATGCTCGGCCACATTATTCAAGGAGAAGCGCTGGGACCGGTACGATGACCACCTGCACGTGAGCCGCATCACCAGTCTTCAGGAGATCTCAGTGCCGTCCTCAGCTTTCTCAGGAAGCGATTAAGGAGGTCTTATTTTCACGTCAGGGAAGGTTCAGGGGCGGGCCTCACTATAGAACTCAAGATGATTAAGTCGCAAACGCGACGAAGGAGTTCAAACCATGAAACGTATTGCCCTTGCTTTAACTGCCCTGACCGCTATTTCTATCGCTGTTGCTCCCGCTAGCTACGCTGCTCCTGACTTTAACGAACTGCGTCAAGAAAATCTCGATAAAGACGCTGTCAACTTTGATGAGCTCCGCCAGGAAAACCTCGATAAAGATGCAGTCTACGAAATTGCCGTGAAGTCAATCAGCTTCGACGAGTTACGTCAAGAAAATCTGGAAAAGGATGCTGTCAATTTTGATGAGCTCCGCCAAGAGAATTTAGACAAGGATGCCGTCTATGAAGTGCTGGCTAAAGGCATTGACTTCGACGAACTCCGTCGGGAAAACCTGGATAAGGATGCCGTCAATTTTGATGAGCTCCGCCAAGAGAATCTCGACAAGGATGCGGTTTACGAAGTCCTTGCCAAAGGGGTGGACTTTGACGAACTGCGCCGCGAGAACCTCGACAAAGATGCCGTCAACACTGACGAATTGCGTCAAGCGAATCTCGAAAAAGGTCATAAGTTTGACGAGCTCCGTCGGGAAACCCTCGGCAAGGATGCAGCGACTCCAGGTGCGCCTTGGTACGAAAAGCTTGAGGAAGGCGTCGGCCTCTAATTTTCCCCTTAGATATTCCCCTCGCCATTTCTGTAACCCAGCTGGGCGCGTGAGCACGAAAACACTCACACGGTCTGCGTCGACAACGTTCCCTCACTTACCCACCCGCCCCCTTATACACGTCGCTGTTGAGGGGGCTTTTATCAAGCTTGGTGCCCGAACTCCCGTGAGAGTCAATCATCTGCACCATGAGGCTCTAGTCAACATCGGCTAGGGCCTTTCCTTAGTAGCTACTGGCGATCGCTTTCCAGGTAAGGCAAAACAAGGTTAGAGAACACGGTTTTTGCGATCGTGCCGGTTAATTACAGATATCGCTATTGGCAGATGGGTCAACATCATCCAAATCACTGAAATTCCCCACCAGTCAAACCTGAATTACTGAACTTGATCAGGGCTGTTTAATCCTTCGAAAACGCTCTCAACAAACAAGAAACCCTCTGAATCAGGGCCTTTCGTGCTGGAGACGCCGACGAACTCAGAGTCCTTTTTTTGCCTTGTTCCAAATGATTTATGACAACGTCGGTTGGCCAGAGGTTTTTGGCGTATCAAGCGCACATTCAACTTTAGCCATTGGGGTCGGCTGAGCACCGGGGGGAGTCTCGGGACTAAGAGTCATCGTCGTTTGAGGCCGAATCTCACAGGTCTTCGTCAAGTAATAGCCATCTTTAGTGGAGGCCGGACCAGACCAAACAGCCATCAAATTTAGAAGATAGCTGCCATTGTCTAAAGCGTCGCTGCTGGCCTCGAGTCGCCATAGGTCGCTTTCTTGAGGTGATGTTAGGGAGCCAATAGTATTACTAGCAAAGGTGTCCAGTCGTTCATCAAGTCCTAACAACCAGCGCTCGACATAGGGCCAAGGAGTGTTATTGAGCGCGTCGGTGATCTCACCTTCGGCAGAGGTCAGTAGTACAATACCGCGAGCCCTTTCTATGGGGGGCTCAGATGCTCGAAAAACAAAGCCGCTGTGGTTAAAGTCATCAGCTAGCAAACTGGGATAGGCATCAAACCAGTTTTGCAAACGAAAGTAAAACTGAAACCAATTACTGAGCAGCAGTGCGATCAAGGTGAGTAGAATCAGCTGCTGGCGGACAGGCGGTGGGGGCAATTTGGGCTGCAACTCCCAGGTAAAGAAGGCGGGCAGCGCGATAATTGCAACTGAAACCAGTGGCCAAGACGTAAAACCAATGGCCCAATTGTCGGGTTGGAAAAAGCTCAAGAAGTAGAGACAGGCGATCGCCCCCATCACCCAAGGTGCGATCGGAATGCCAAACAACCGGATTTTAGCCTCTTCTAAAAACCAGCCAATGCCCAGGGCAAAGAAAATCCAGCCGCCAGTAGCAATCACATTAACGGTTAAGCCC
>CAZLYS010000211.1:0-7249 GCA_964563415.1 uncultured Halomicronema sp. | reverse complement strand
GCGGTGAAACTAGTTGTGTTGCTGCACCCGCCGCAAACTTTCAGTAAGTTGATGCAACCACTGAAACGCTTGCCGTTCGCCGATGGGGTGGTTGCCCTGCTGTTGCATCCACTGCAACAGATTGGGACCATCAATTTTTTCCATCACGATGCAGTGCAGGGGCACTCCTTCACTAGGTCGATACACAAAGTAGCCCCCCTCTGCCTCAACCAAAGGAACTCCTGGATGGTGGAGTTGGCCGAGCACTTCGGCCTCTTTGCGAAAGAGGCTTAAAATTTTGGGATTGTCACTGCGATCGGGCCGCAAAACCTTCAAAATCTTAGGCTGATCTTGCTGATAGGCCTCATAGACTACCCCAAAACCACTATTGCTGCTGAGCAAACGCATGACCCGGTATTGCCCCTGTAGCAATAGGCCCGAGCCACAAGCTTGACAGACCCGTTGATGGCTATTTTCAGGATGAGCAGGTTCAGGGCAATTGGGATTAATGCAAAGGCTCATGGGACGCTCGCGAATGGCAGATGCAATGAGGCCTCAACATCTGAATTGAGGCCAAAATCTGAGAAAGACGATGAGTCAGGAAGGGCAGCAGAAAAGCGTGAACGCTCACGGTTGAGATGCCTGTATTGTAGCGGTTACAGTTTTTGCAAAAGAACGATTTATACCTTTCAATTCAATAAAATGATTGGTACCATTCGCAGAATTAACAGTGAGCCTGAGTAATGGCAGGGTCGGCCACCAGGAAGCTAAAAACTAACATCGCTCTCAAGAGAAAGAGAGTATAGTCAATGGGTTCCATTGGCATCCGAGAAATTGCCTATGCTCAATTTTTTCTGGAATGAATGGAGCGAGTTTTACTGTGGGAATATACAGAAATTCGTCCTTTCGACAAGGCACAGCCAGGTACTGTGAGCCATCCCCGAGTCAGGGTATACGATCAATCAAGATGGCGATGAAGGAGGTTGTGATTGCAGAATAGCTTCCATGGCCGCCTTTTGTAGGGGTCGTGAAAACAAAAAACCCTGTCCTGATTCACACCGCAGGGCCTGTACTTGAGCTAGGTGTTTTTGGGTTTCAATGCCTTCAGCAACCACCTCTAGGCCTAAATTCCAGGCCAGACGAACCACGGATTGAAGAATTTCCAACTTTTCAAAGTCAGAATCGGCATTTTCTAAAAAGGAGCGATCAATTTTGAGCGTATCCACTGGAAACTGGTGTAGATAACTGAGGGATGAGTAACCGGTACCAAAGTCATCCACCGATAGCCGAATACCCAGCGTGCGAATAGCTTCCAGAATTTCAATGATTGACTCAGAATTGTTGATTAAGACACTCTCAGTCATTTCGATTTTCAGAAATTTGGGCGACAAGCCCGTTTTTTGCAAAATTGCTTTGATGCGATCGAGCACATCTTTTTGAGCAAATTGCTGACTCGACATATTCACGCTGACAAATAAATTTTTTGCCGCAGCGATGGTATCTTGCCATGCCTTGAGCTGACGACAAGACTCTTCAAGCACCCACCATCCTAAGGGAATAATCAAGCCTGTTTTTTCGGCAATGGTGATGAACTGCCCTGGTGAGAGGGAGCCACGGGTGGGGTGTTGCCAGCGCACTAGCGATTCAACCCCAATAATTTCTTGTGTGCGCACCAGAAAAATAGGCTGATATTCGAGATAGAGTTCGCCCTGCTCAATGGCTCGCCGGAGAGACATCTCGAGATGTAGAGAGTTGTCAGTTGCCGGATCTAGATCACCGGTAAACACCCGATAGCGCTCACCAAAATGCTTTTTGACCTCGGTCATCGCAAAATCAGCCTGCCGCAACAACGTATCAGCGTCGATGTTCGACGAGCGACTCAAGCTAATCCCGATATTCAGATTGACATTGATTTCGTACTCTTCAATGACGAACGGAGCTGCCATTTGCGCGTGCAACTTCTCAGCGATCGCGATGACTTCGGCATCGGAGGCAACATCTTCCAGCAAGATGGTAAATTCGTCACCCCCTAATCTTGCAAGGCTATCGACCGGTCGCAAGCTATGCTTTAACCGATTGACAATTTCAACGAGTAAGCGATCGCCCGCTACATATCCAAACGTATCGTTAACGGCCTTCAGGCGAGTAATATCTACACATAAAATGGCCACCAACTGCTGTTCATCCTGATCGGCTTTGGCCAAAGCATATTGCATGCGATCCATAAAAATGGTGCGATTGATGAGGCCCGTTAACACGTCTCGACTCGCCAGACTACTCACATGTTTAGTGGGATCTTGATGGCTCATATCGGATATCAACAGCAGCACTCCACGAAAATCAAGGCTGGGTAAGTGAAAAGCATGACTAGTTATCGTTATCCAGGTGGCAACAGCCGACGAATCTTGCGAATCTTGTAATAAAAATTCTTGATTGGTGAGCACCTGACTCGATGACACCACCTGCAATAGGCTCTCTTGATGTGGGACGAGTTGCTGATGCTGCCTTTCCCAGATTTTACAGTTGTCGTGGTCGCCCGTTTCAGTGAGTAAGCTCAAGGGCCTCCCAAGCAGCGTGTGGGCCTGATGGTTGGCATACACAATGGCGGCCTGATGATCAGCAATGACAACTGCATCGCCGCAACTGCTAAATAGATTCTCAAAAATATCCATACTTAATGAAAGCCTGTAGACAGTAACCTGAATCCTGAGAAAGATCACCAGATAAACGTATGGTTGGGCCACCACGACAGCTGTTGTCGAAGTCTCGTGAGAGCCTTAAAGGGGGCAGTTGGAGGGGCTCAAAGGGGCTCTGATTGTACCGATTGACGGCACTGACCATCGTTATCAATCGACAGCGATCAGCGATAAATTGCCTTAAAGTTCCTGTATGTTACTGTTCCCGATTGAACAACATTTACCCCGTCGATCACCTAGGTAGAAGCACGATACTGGGATGAAAATCAGCTGAGTGGCCAATGCAAGATAGACGTCACTGGAGCGAGCAGTGCTCATTATTTTGGCTCCCATCGGGCATAATCGTGCGGCAGAATGTCGCCCCTTCAAAGGTTGAGCGCCTCGTGGTCGAATTGCGGAGGTTGGCATCCGTCAAATTAGCCCCGTTGAAATTGCTGCGGATTAAGCGGGCCCGAGACAAATCAGCAGCTTGTAAATTAGCCTGACTAAAATCAGCCCGCAGGATATAGGCTTCGGTGAGGTCAGCTCCTTGCAGATTTGCCTCCACCAAAGTCGCGCCGGTGAAACTTGCTTTAATCAAAGTGGCATCCGTCAGTGAGGCAGCCGTAAGATTAGCTTCGACAAAGTTCGCTTCGGGTGCGATCGCAGCGGTCAAGTTGACGCCTTGCAAGTCCGTTTGCGTCAAATCGGCATAGGCTAGGCGAGCGCTAGACAAATTGCTATCCAATAAAGTTGCGGCAGTGAGATTAGCACGGGTAAGCACGGTGGCCTGTAGATCAGCCCCCGTCAAATCAGCCTCTTGCAAGTTGCTATTGCTTAAGACGGCGCCACGGAGATTAGCATTTTGCAGGTTGGCGCGTTCTAAGCTGACGCCCGCGAGTTCTGTCCCAGATAAAGCAGCACCATCGAGATTACAACCGTTGCATTGTTGACTCACGAGTAGCTGCTGCAAATCTGGTGGTTGATCGGCCCAGCCCGTGAGGGCCACACCCATGACTGCTAACTGACTCAACCCCATGACTGCGATCGCCCGTTTACCAACTCTGCCCATACGCTCCTGCGGTTCCCTCACATGGAAGTTGAATACTTTACACAACCCATCGTTCAACTTACAAATTTACTTCTACAATATCAGCACATTCCCTGAGTCTGAGCGGCTCATCGTCATCTGCAGGGGGGACGGCCACGGGACGGAGCTTTGGCAAAAGCGTCCTTCTATAGCCGATAGCAGGATCCTCCCAGGCGACCGACGTTGGCATTGCCTGAGCCTTTGTACACGTCATTTTGCAGGCATTTGCATCACTCATATGGCGAGATCGTCTGTCCAGCCCAAATCGCCCCTAGGTAGTCCTCAAACCAAGGTCAGGTTGCCCTTGGGGTGGTTTTGGCCGCTCTTTTGGAGTGGTCTGATGGTGGGCTCTGGAATTTTGGGACTGTGGGCTTTAGCCTGGTTAACACGGATTCCGCCGCTACCAGATTGTGAAGATGTGACAGCGGCTAGTGCCGATGGCGATCGCCTGATTTGCGCGCAGTCGGCTTTACGCTCTGGCAGTGCGAAGAATCTGATCCAAGCGGTGCAATTATCCGCTAACTATGCGCCCACCCACCCGTTATACGGAGAAACCCAGCCAGTCCTGGTCGAGTCATCAGAGCGGTTGTTAGAGAAAGCGACCGAAAAAATGCACGAGGGCGATCTCGACAAGGCCACGGAATGGGCTGGTCAGATTCCCCTAGACACGCCCTTGCGAGACACTGCCCAGTCAAAAATGTGGGATTGGCAGGAAGAGTGGAAACAAGGGCAAAGCTTAGAGAATGCTATTGAGCAGGCGATCGCAGCTCGTGATTGGATAGCCGCTGGCAATGATCTGCAACAGTTGAAGCTATTGTCTAGCGACTATTGGGTCGGCCAACGACACAATGAGTTGCAGCAGAAAAAGCAACTCGAAGAAACCGCCTGGTCACAGATAGAACAAGCACGGGGCCTGGCCAACACGGGCAACCCTGACAATATTGGTCAGGCATTAGTGATCGCCCAACGGATTAATCTGACCAGTCAAGCTTGGCATGAGGCGGAGGAAGATATTGACCGTTGGAGCCAGAATCTTTTGCTCTACAGCTTTCAACGATGGGAATTAGGAGACGTTGAGGGGGCGATCGCGGCCGTGCAAAAAGTGCCCCCCGATCCCAACTTGGCTCCCGAAGCACAGGATTTGATCAAATTTAGCCACGCAACTCGGCTGGCTGAGCAAGCCCAACAAGAAGAATCTGGCTATCTGCAGCTCTTTAAGCTGATGGAAGCCATTCGCGCCGCCGACAAAATTCCTGGCAATAGTAGTTTTTATCAAACGGCGCAGCAGTCAAAGCAAGCCTGGCAGGCAGAGTTAGAAGATTTGCGGACCCTGCAATTTGCCAGCAATGTAGCGAGTCTGCGCCAAAGCTGGGCTTATGACTATGCCGCAGATATCGCTTGGTCGGTGGAGCTAGAGCGACCTCGCCGTCTGCAAGCACAAACACTCATTGCCCATTGGCAAGATGAAATTGAACGCCTTGAAGATCGGCCGTTCTTGATCCGAGCACGAACGTTCGCGCGTAAAGCCACCATCCCAGCATTGGAAGCGGCGATCGCCGAAGCGCGGAATGTGGCCTTGGGACGAGCTCTCCGCATTGATGCCCAAACCTTGATTGCGGACTGGTTGGATCAAATTGAAGTTATTCAAGATCAGCCGATTTTGAACGAGGCCAACCAATTGGCGAGCGCTGACCAGTTGCGAGAAGCGATCGCCGTTGCTCAGCAGATTCAAGACGATCGCGCCCTCCATGCCCAAGCCCAAGCCATGATTAAGGATTGGACGCGAACGATTCAAATCGAGGAGGATAGTCCAATTCTGGAAAAGGCAAAGTCACTGGCTTATCAAGGCTCGTTGACGGATGCGATCAATATGGCGGCACAAATTGCACCGGGTCGGGCATTGCATAGCGAAGCCCAAAATGCGATCAGTCTGTGGGAAGCTGAAAGAGCTTACATTTGGAAGCTTGAAGCGGAAGAAGCTGCCGCCGAGGCCGCCGCCGAAGCTGAGCAGCAAACTCCTGCTGAGTCGCCAGACGGTGCTCCTTACGGTGAGCCGATGACTCAACCCCCGCCCCCTACGATCGGCAACTAGCCCTAAGCAAACGGTATGACGGCGTCTCCTCTAAATCTGTTGCTCGTGGACGAAGATCCAGTTTTTCGACTGGGATTGAGAATTTGGCTGGAACAACAATCAGACTTTGCTGTAGTAGGCGAAGCGACTGACAGTGAGGCCGCGATCGCCACTTTGACAGAGCTGCAAACTGCCGCGATCAACAGCGCGACCGATGCTGGCATTAACCTAGATGCCCCCGCAGTGGATGTGGTGATCATCGACCTCGGGTTAAGCCAGGGTCAGCCTGAGCAACTGATGGGATTGCAGCTCTGTAGCGAAATCAAGCAGCAGTTTCCGACGGTAGCGGTGCTGGTATTGAGCGCCCAGACTGAACCCGTTTTGCAAGCTGCTGCCGCTCAGATGGGGGCCGATGGCTTTGGCGCGCGCGGTCTGCCTGTGCGAGCACTCGCGCGCTTGATTCAACAGACTGCGCAACCAAGACCAGAGCCTGTGGAAGCAGTCGCAGACGATATCGTGTTTCCCCAGCCCTTAGAAGGCCCGATCGCCTATCTGAACCGCACATCAGTCGAGCAAATCGACGCCGCCATGGCCGAGATTGAACAACTGACCAATCAACGGTTGTCCTATTGGTATCGCCTAGTGTTGGCTGGCAAACATCGAGAATTACGAGCCGCCCGCTGGTTAGTGCAGCGGATTTTGCCTGTAGATCCAGCGACAGAGTCGAGTCAGTCGCACTCTCCTCAATCCGCAGAGAGCACCTCGTCTCCCACCTTGTTAAGCGAGGAGTCTACTGCATCCTCTGGTGTCCCGAATGATCGGGCCATCACTCGGCTACGAGGTTCGGTCCCTGTCGCGGTAGGAGATGTGCGATCGCGGGTCTGCGACGCTGTCTTTCGTAAGCTCCAGTTTCCCCTCGAAAATCGCAGCGCGGTGCCGCTAGAAATCGATATCTTGCGCCCCGACAAAACTCGTGAGCTGCTGTACACCACCTTGCGATCGCTAGAAAACCTCTTAGATGATTTGACACAGGCTGAGGTGTTGCCCGGTCAGTTAGAAGACCAGTCTCCTACGCTGCTCCGCGATGTGTGGCAAGCCGTCACCATCGACTTCTTTGGTCGCTACTACACCCCAACAGTAGAGGGTATTGAGCAGCCCATGGTGGCAGTTTTACAACAGGATGAAGCCATCGTGCAGACCGAAATTTTGGCAAAAATTCCTGGGGTGACCACACTGCTTGCCCATCTCCTCTTTCAGGCTCCCATCGAGATCGAGGGTGCTTCCTACATGGCAACCACCCCCGAAGCCCTGCGCCGCAGTCAATTTCTGCTCGAAAACTTGCTCATTCAAGTGGCTTGTGCAGTTATGCAGCCTGTACTTAATCATTACCCTGATGTCGAGTCTCTGAAGCGCAGTCTCTATCAACGGCAGATT
>CAZLYS010000210.1:0-7269 GCA_964563415.1 uncultured Halomicronema sp. | reverse complement strand
GATTAACAAACGTTTCTTGAATAGGGGGAGCAATACCCACCTGCACCATCGGCACATCCACCACGATGGTCGTGCGAGCAGCCAACGCCGCCGCTCCCGAAGTCAGCGCATGTTCAGAAAAGCGGATCAGTGAAGCAAACTCAAAATCAGCCGTGGCATAAATGACC
Source organism: uncultured Halomicronema sp. (assembly GCA_964563415.1). Taxonomy (GTDB): domain Bacteria; phylum Cyanobacteriota; class Cyanobacteriia; order Phormidesmidales; family Phormidesmidaceae; genus Halomicronema. Next base: position 7,102 of record CAZLYS010000210.1, on the reverse strand, counting down.
CGGCGCACTAATTCATATTCCGACGGAGTAAACATATGATTGCCGATTTCTCGATCAATCACTCTCAAACTTTGGGCGTCACTCACATGCCATTCCATCGTTTACTCCCAGCATTGCTTTGCCAGCTTTTGCCTCTAGTATAGGGGTTGGTGAAAAGGCTTCAATGCTTCCAAGGCAAGTCTTTTCAGACTCAGTTTAAGGTCTTTGAGCCCCCGGTCATTGAGCATTTAGAAAATCAATCTCAAAGTGGGTTTGCAGCCAATGGTCAATGTCTGCCAGCATGGGTGCAGAAATCTCCCAGGGAAAGAGATGGGCCGTATGCGGATACTGCTTGAAGGTGCTGTTGGGCAGATGTTGGGCGGTTTCTAGGCTGGTGGTGGCGGTGATGTGCCGATCGCACTCACCACACAAAACTAACGAGGGTACAGCAACTTTCTGCAAATCTGGCAAGCGATCATACCCAGCCCGCAAGGCTTGATTAAGGGCCTGCTGAGCTACTCTTGAAGTTTGTAAAAAGGCTGGAAAAGCCTCGTTGGCTAGCCTTTGATAGGCTTGAGGCGTATGTCGCTGAATCAAGTAACGGTAGAGCGATCGCCGACCAAAGGTGTCAATATTCCACTGCCAACCGGGGGCCGCTTTATTCAGGAGAGAGGCGATCGCCGTCAGCGCATTGTCTTGCCAACTAATGGGCGGGTGATTGCCCCGTGGGCGAGCGGCAGTGCCAAGCAAAATTAAGCCCGAGATTCGCTCAGGGTATTGCAGTGCTAACTCCATTGCTAAAATGCCGCCCAACGACCAACCTAAAACGAGACAGTGTTGAATACTGAAGCGATCAAGTAGGGCAACGAGATCCACTAAATGGTCTGACATCGCAAAGGGCACCTTCGTGCGACTGTGACCATACCCTCGTAAGTCAGGGGCGATCGTGGTGTACTGCTGAGAGAACTTATGGGTAAACACCCGCATGCAAGTGGCATTACCCGGATGACCATGCAAGCAAAGGAGCGGATAGCCGTTCCCTGTAACTTCTACATTGAGTTGCATGGCGGCTGTCGAAGAGTCTGGGGAAATTTCCAAAGGGTTAGAACATCTAAAAAGTTGACCAAAGATATTATCGGTTGCTATCACCCCCCACTAGTTCAGATCGCTGAAACCTTTATTTCAAAAGGATTTGAATGCTGAGTTTTGGGAAGCATGAAGGTCAGCTGACTTATTTACTTAACCCCGTGACAGTTTCTACAAGCTGCCACGGGGTTAAGTAAGTAAATAAGTCATTTCAGAGAGTGCGATTCCCAGACCTCTGCGGTTGATCGTCACTTTCTGGACCAGAGATTACGATTGCTTCTCAAAGTCTAATGAAGCAGAGTTGATGCAATAACGCTTACCCGTGGGGGCTGGACCGTCGTTAAAAACATGGCCAAGGTGGGCGTCGCAAGCTGCACAGAGGACTTCAGTCCGAACCATGAAAAAGCTACGATCCGTCTCGGTTTCCACATTTTCTGCGTTAGCAGGAGCCCAAAAGCTAGGCCAGCCCGTACCCGAATCAAACTTTTCATCAGAGCGAAATAGCTCGGTGCCACAACAGATGCACTTGTAAATACCCGCCTCTTTGTTGTCGTGGTAAGCCCCAGTAAAAGCCCGCTCAGTTCCTTTTTCGCGGGTCACATGATACTGCTCAGAGGTGAGCTGTTCTTTCCACTCTTGTTTGGTTTTTTGAATTTTTTGAGCCATATCAATATTTTAGATTCCCAGGTCTATCAAAGCTTGGGCATGGGATTTATCATGCTGCCCTAGCCAATATGCCTTTATCGTAACGTAACAAGTTTGTAATACTGATGGCTAGCTGAGCGACGGCCTGGAACATTGACCGTTTCTCCGAAACTATCAGAACCTTGAGCTACAGGGCGCTGATGAGTAACCAAATGCCGCCGATCGCAACGATAACTCCCAGCACTGCTCGCCCGGTCACGCGATCTCCCAAACTCGCGGCAATGGGGAGCACAAACAGGGGACTGGTGGCCAATAAAGCCTGAGCTATGCCTGCTGGGGTGAATTTGAACGCCACCTGTTGAAGCCAGATAGCCAAATAGGTGCCTAAAAAAGCGGCTAATACCAGCATCGGGAAGAGTTGCCGTGACCTGAGCAACTGCCATTGTTGCCCGAGCTGGCCGCGACTGCCGACCAAAATAATCAGAACAACGGCTCCGGCAGAAATCCGCAGTAAACCACTCCACAGCGGATCAACCGTTGTATTCACCAGTGCCCCCCGCGACATGACTGCGCCGCTGGCTTGTCCCAGTTGTGCTAAGACACTCCAAATCAGGCCCGCTCGCAAATTGAAATGGCCCTGAGCGCCAGCCGGTAAACGTTCAGAAATCACCCAAGCGACTCCGCCAACAGTGAGCAAGATGCCACACCAGGCGATCGCACTTAAGGACTCTTGTAACAAGATCAGCGCCATTAAGGCAGTCAAGGGTGGTGCTAGAGACTCCATCAGTAGCGCCCGCCGCGCCCCTAGATGATTGACTGATTTAAAGTAAGCTGTATCCCCTAGGCCAATTCCGACCACCCCACTGAGCGTCAACCAGAAAATCGCCATCCTGGGCAATTGTGGCTGCAAGTTTTGCTGAATAAGTAGCGTCAAGGTGATCAAGGCGATTGCAATGCATCCTTTAGCCAAATTCAGCACTAAGGGACTCAACGACTTGCCCAGCCGCCCAAAAATCACCGTCGACACCGCCCACAAAAATGCCGCAGTCAACGCTGCGACTTCACCCCTCAACATGCTGCTGGCATCTCTTGCAAACTGCTGCCGTCATGGTGACATATCCTCGCGATCGCTGCTGCCAGCCGCAAAGTCAGGCAGATGTACACTGTCAACGTCAACTAGTCCTGAGCTCTCAGCTGCTGTCACTCCCCTTTACCGTCGGCCATAAAAGGAAACTTCGACATCGGCGTACCACCCTGGCCCCATATTTTCGTAGAGAAAGACCCGCTCAACCTGGTAATAAACCCCATCGTGGAAGAGGCAATCTCCCACTCTCGGAATAATTGGATAAGTGGCGAACCAAAGCGCATCTTTGACGGGGGCTTTAGGATTTTGGTTACGAGCTGCCAGATAGAAAATTTGCACCTTATAGATACCCCCAGCCACTGAATTAGCTGCGGGGGGTAGCGCTGGCAGCGACGACGAAGCTTTCTTGCTGCGCTTAGCACGCGATCTGCGTTTAGGTTTTTCAGAGCTTTCTGACAGTTCCTTTTCTGGTTCGTCTTCCACGATGTTTTCGATATATAGGGTTGCGATCGCCTGTGGCAATCATAAAAAATCTTGACCGCTTTGCAACGGGGCGATCAACATCAACCTAGAGAGCAAGACACCACATTTTGTGTATAAATGCAAAATGTGATGCCTATTTAGTGTTTCGATGCTAGCCTCTAGGCAATTACTGCTCCCGTTCGAAACAGACCAGTTTTGTCAGCAGTAATTGACCGGATTTCTCTTGTTGGTATCAAGCATTATTGCTGGGCAGAGCCACGCGGCGACTGCTCTTCAAAGTTGGCTTTGAGCATGCCTAAGATTCGTGGGGCATCGTGAAGTCGATTTGGAGAGGTAGTGGTCAGGTTGAGTGCTGAACGAATGGCGGGTGGCGTCACCTGAGGCGTTGTTTTGCGTTCCCCCGGCAGAGTCAAGGTGATGCTTGCAATACCGTCTCGTTGTCCCACATTGAGTGAACGTTATGACCTATCAAAGCCAACTGCGACCTTGGTGCATCGTGCGCCAGCTATCCGAAAAGCAATGCACTATCGTTGATCGATTTCGTCGTTATCAAGATGCCGATGCCTTATTGCAACTGCTGCGACGGCAAACTCCGAATTCAAAGTTTGCAGTGACGTTTGAGCCGCAGGCTGCGATCGCGCCAAAACCAGCTCATTAATTGAGGGCTTACGTATGACGAGGTCTTGACCGCCAGGGATTATCTGCTACCGCATCCGCTGCAAGCTAGTAACAACGCCAGCACCAATGGTTAGCAGTAATAATATCCAAAGAATAATCCCTGGTATGAAAGACAAAATGGTGAGGCCTCGTAAGACCCATACTAAGAGGGTTAACCCCAACAAAGCGAGAAAAACTTGACTGGGAAGCGAAAGGCGTCGCATACAGTAGTTTGCTTACCGAACAGAACGAATACCGCCTAAAATACCCACCCCGAGAGATAGCAGCAACAGTGCCCATACAACGTACTCAGGGATTTGAGCGATCCAACCGAGACCCCGCAGTACGAGGATAATGGCACCCAACACCAGCATGACGCCGACAATATTGAGCACAATCATGATGGCAAGATTATTAGAGTTGCCGCGCATAGCTGCTTGCAAATGAATGATCAGGCGACCCTTATTGTGCCATGGTGACGTCCCTAGAAGTTGCAGTGCTATCAGCTCTCAAGGACCAGCATTGCCACCTAAGGTCTTATGCACTTTTACGATGTCATTGGCTGGGCACAACCTTAAGTGATTGTCGGTCTTGACCTAAATTCCTATCTGGTAGGGGGAGAGGCTGCCAGTCCCACTATCCGGGTGACTTGTGGCTATCGGTTGTTTGGTCTCAGCAGGGGGCTCCGTCGGGGAACCGTTGAGATGTTGGGTGTTCTTCTCCAACCATGAGCACAGGGCAAATCAATAGCAATTTGCCAGCACGCCCTAGAGGTTGACTTGATTCCAAAAGTAACGTTCCAAGGCCTCACTATTGTGTACTGATTGGCGAATCCAATCCAGGCGCAAGGCGAGGTTTTCGCGATCGCTCAGGTGCCAGTCCACCTCCAAGGTTCTGAGCCGTCGAGTTAGAGTATATAAGCAGATCGCTGCACTGACTGAGACGTTTAGGCTTTCGACGAATCCGACCATTGGAATTTTGAGCTGATAATCAGCGGCTTCTAAGGCCTGCTGAGAGACGCCATCCCGTTCGCTGCCGAAAATCACCGCTAATTTTTGGTCGAGCGGGAGGGTTTCTGGAGGTACTGCCTGGAGGTGAGGACTGGTGGCCACTATGAGATATCCTTGCGATCGCAATTTTTGACAACAAGCCAGTGTGTTGTTTTGTTCAGCCTCACTGTATTGATGGAGTGTCACCCACTTGATCGCTCCCGATGCTGCGCCGACTCGAGCTTTGAAGGTGTTGAAATTTTCCACTACATGCACGTCTTGGATGCCCAGACTTTCGCAGGTGCGCAATAGGGCACTAGCGTTGTGAGGATCATGAAAATCCTCGGCCACAACCGTTAAGTGGCGAGTTCTTTGGGCGAGCACGGTGTCAATGTTGACAAGGCGCTGAGACGTTACAAAACTTTCTAAATAGGCCATGACCGCGATCTTGTCTTCTGCATTCATCGCGTTAATTTGGTTACTCAATCACACACTGTAATCAGCAATACAACAAAAGTCCCGCTATGTGTAGGTTTCTTGGACTTCTGGTTGCGTCAGGTAGAGAAGGCGAGGGCGCGAATCAGCCGGATGTTCTTGACTGACTACGATGGTGCCACATCTAGCTTCTGCTAGTCGGCAGATGGCAAGGAAATAAAGGTTAGGCTATTGTTAAAGCACAATGTAGTCTTTGCATCGAGTTTTTGGAGGAAATTACTATCGTTAGAAGAAGATTTAACGACCGCCGTGTCCGCCCTGAACAGCCAAACATCAATCACAACATCAAAGCTGCCCAGGTCTTACTGATCGATCACGAAAATGAAAATCGTGGCGTGATTGATACTCGGGATGCCGTGAGCTTAGCCGAGGAAGTAGGTCTTGATTTAGTTGTTGTTTCCGAGGGTAAGGAAACTCCTGTTGCCAAGATCCTCGACTACGGTAAGCATCAATACCAGCAGAAGAAGCGGCAAAAACAAAGTTCTAAACCCGCGATGAAAGAGGTCAAGCTGCGTCCTAATGTTGACGATTCTGATTATGGCATCCGGATTCAGCGAGCGACTCAATGGCTGGATAAAGGTAACCATGTGAAGTTTCAAATCCGGTTGCGGGGACGAGAGCACCAGCACCGCGATCGCGCTAGGGAACTGCTAGAACGCATTGTTCAAGATCTGGACGGCGTTTCTAAAGTCCAGAGTTTTGATACGCACTCTCTCATTGTTCAGCTAGTACCAGAATCTTAAGACGGGTTTTTAACAGAACTCATAGCGGGGTTGCAAATTTTTGCAGCCCCGCTTTTGCATCTACCCTGCAATGAGGCACTTGCTGCTGGCCAAGACTAAGGGCTTGAGGCGGTTGTTACAGATTGCGGCAATTGGGTTTATGGCGCAATGCTCTCATTACAAACATTACGCTTTAGCGACAAAGATGAACAAACGCTGCGAACCCCTGCAAGTGACTTGCCAATGCAGTAACCTGAATTCAGGTCAGAATCTAAAGTAAACATTAAGAGACTTGAACATATGAATCCTCATCTGCTACGTCAGTTTTGGGCGTTGGTGGAACAATCCCAAGGCAATCGGATATTAAACCTCGACGACAATAGTCTGGTTTCTTGGTTGATCGATCAGGTTTCGGGTGAGCGATCGCTGGATTCCGTGGAGACGGCAAACCTCAACTGCTACATTCGTAGCCGTATTCCACTGATTCGGGATATTGCTCAGGGCTAGAAAGAGTCCAGATATTGAATCTGGGGTATAGGGCCTCAGCCTCCAACGGAGGTCACCCATTCTTAGCGGCTACACTTTAGCTTTGGTAAGTTATGAGCCAGCCTGATTAAATAGAGCAATTCGTAGTTTGGTGGAAGCCATCTAGATCGCTACAACTCTTGCTTGACAAGCCTTTTATTTACGGAGTTCGAATTCTGTAATCCGAACTCTTCTGTACCTGAGCAGTTCCAATAAATATTGGGAAGGTGACTCAAGATTTCCCCACCAAATAACCCTTCAACTTGACATCAAATTGCCTGGTCTACGCTTAACAGTCACGCACCGTCGTTCGGCGTCTTAACTTGGTCAACAGGATGGTTATAGCAAACCGCAGTTTGGCCAGGTCATTCCAGATGACTGAAACCACCATCCGCTGCGCTTTTTAACTCCGACTTCCGAATTCTGCATTCCGAATT
>CAZLYS010000209.1:0-7284 GCA_964563415.1 uncultured Halomicronema sp. | reverse complement strand
AGTTGATGCATTGGACGAGAAAAGTCATCAGCAAACTTATAAAGAGCGTCAAGACCAGCCTGGGCAGATTACAATCAGGACTACTTTAGTGAGGGATGGCTGGGTAGAAATCGAGATTGCCGATAATGGTTTGGGCATTTCGCCTGAGATAGAGGCAAAAATTTTCAACCCTTTCTTCACCACCAAGCCAATTGGCAAAGGCACCGGCATGGGCATGTCAATTAGCTACAAAATCATCACTGAAAGGCACGGTGGCAGTCTGTCCTATGCCTCTACTCCTGGTCAGGGCACCCAATTTAGAATCCAGATTCCAATTTCTCAGGCCAACTATTAGTTCCGAACTCACCCATTGCCAAAATGTGAGGGAATTACAGCACGATGGCCCCTCGCGTCAGGTGTTTGTCTAACCAGGCAGCAATCTCCGGCGGATGCAATAACCAGGTACGTTGATGAGTATGGGTCAACGGTTCGACAATGGGTGAAACAGAGTTCAGATCTACCGGGTGGCCATCAATCCAGATCTTGATGCCGCGTTGATACAACGTATAGCCCCGATTGTGACTTTGGGATAGACCGCAATAAATTTCAGGATCATAGCCGAGCTGTAACACTTTAGTTTGAGTTCTGGTGAGCAGATCAGCGCGATCTCCCGGAGACATCTGTGACACATCCTGCCCCTTCAATAATCGACGATGAATAAATCTTTGGCATAAGTCGGCTAACCAGCGATCGCGATGGTGCTGCCACTGTTGTAAATGATAGGTAAAGACGATGTCGTCAGCTGCCAGGTAATCACTGAGCGACAAACCAGGGTGGGGATGTTGGAGCCAAGCCGTAACGGTTTCATCGGCGTCGAGCTGATTCTGGTCAAAACAGTCTTTAGCCCGCTGGAATGCCTGACGCAAAATCCAAGTGGCGGCAAGATTTTTGGGATGATTATAAACCTGGGCGTACATGAAATAGCGCACTAGCAAGTAATGCTCGATCGCAGTTTGTCCCTTACGGGATGCGACTAAATTACCGTCGGAGTCAATATCCATCGACCGCACAATGCGGTCCAGATCGAGAGATCCGTAAGAGGCTCCCGTGAAATAGCTGTCACGCATCAGGTAGTCAAGGCGATCACAATCGAGCTGGCTCGACACCAACTGCCAAATCAATGGCACGGGATGCTGATGGGTATAGACCGATTCGATCGCTGATGTCAGCGTTGGATCAAAATCAGCTAAGAGTGGCTGCAAATGAGGTGACTCGCGGATAATGCGTCGCGTCCAGTATTCATGATGAGTTTTGAAGATTTCTTCAGCGGTATGGCTAAACGGTCCGTGACCAATATCGTGTAGTAGCGCTGCCGTTAACACGGTGGCTCGATGCGGTTGTAGATCAGGATGACGACTAGCCAGCAAGTCAAAGGCGCGGCGCGTCAGCTCCATCACCCCTAGTGAATGGGTAAAACGAGAACTTTCTGCACCATGAAAGGTCAGGCTGGCGGTACCTAATTGCCGCACTCGTCGCAATCGCTGAAATTCTGGCGTATCAATTAACTTGATCAGCAGTTGCTCAACCGGCTCATGACGATCAAGGGCGATCGCGCCATGTAGCGGGTCATGATAGGTGCGACTTTGTTTAGGGTGCACTCGCCATTACCGTTGATTGTTTGAGGATGTCAATCGCGGCTTGGTATTGGGTATCGTTGGCAGTCCCAATCTGGTCGCGAGTCAGCGCGGCCAGCGGGACTGTTTTATCAGGCCGAATGCCGGAACGATTAATGTCATGATTAGCGGGTGTTTTATATTTCGCCACAGTGACAACCAAGCCAGACCCATCGGATAAATCGAATAAAGACTGAATCAGTCCTTTGCCAAACGTAGTATTCCCTACGAGTTTGGCCCGACGATTATCTTGCAGAGCACCCGCAAGAATTTCACTCGCACTGGCGGTGCCTTCATTAACTAACACCACCAACGGGGCCTTAGTCAGAGCAGAGCCATCGGCAACAAAATCATCCAATACACCGCGTCGGTCGAAAGTATAAACAATAGTGCCGCTGTCTAACCACAGACGGGCAATCTCAATGCCGCCGTTGAGTAAGCCTCCTGGATTGTTCCGTAAATCCAATATGTAAGCGTTAGCACCTTGTTGTTCAAAGTCTTGTATGGCTGCGGCAATCTCATGCGTGGCATTCGCGTTGAACTGGCTGAGGCGAATGTAACCGACGGTGAGATCAACAGATACAGGATCCAGCTGGGTCACGACCGGATTCAAATTCACTACATCACGAATCAACTTAATCTCTTGAGCTTCTTGGGCTGGGCGCGACACCGTCAAAATGACGGTGGTGCCCACTGGTCCACGCATGTAGTTAGCAGCTTCATCAAGCGTAAGTTCTGCAGTCAGATGTCCATCAATAGCAATGATGCGGTCGCGAGGTTGTAAATCAGCTGCTGATGCAGGTGAGCCTTCAATGGGGGCAATGACTTGTAAAACTTGGTCAGCTTCATCTTTAGAAATTTGCAAACCGACCCCAGTGAGTTCCCCTGCTGTACTAGTTTGCAAGCTTCGGTACTGCTCTGGGGGCAACAGTCGCGTGTAGGGATCATCTAACGATGCCAACATTTCGCGAATAGCGTCATAAGTGGCTGCGCGGTCCTCATAATCACGCTTCATGAAACGTTCGCGCACGAACCACCAGTTTTGCCGGTTGAAAGTTTCGTCCAGATAAGCTCGATTGACTAAGCGCCACACTTCAGCAACGAGATTTTGGTCCTCGGTAAGCGCTAAAGCTGGTGGTTGGGAAAGTCCAAACGCCACAAGGAAGCTCAGCAGCCCCACGGCAATGAGTCGTAAAATCTGTTTTCCCATAGTGTCCAATCCTGGTCACATCCAATTGTAATCAGGGCTGCCTGCAGGCGACAGACTTCCTATAGAGCTTGATCAATCGGGAGCTAAATCAAATCATTGAGTTTGTGAATTTATGTAAATGAAGTGATCTGTGTCCTAAGTTGGCCTCAATGTTGAAAACCCTTTCTGGATAGGGGATGTGAGAAAAAAAATATTGATTTTCGTGGCGTTCATCCTGAAAAGTCTCTGAACGAAGTTTTCCCTATGTTAAATTTCTAAGGAATGCACTGCTTAAATTAATATCCTCCCGCTTCATGTTTACCAAGCAAGTTACCGATTCAAAAGCGTATCAGTGGTTTAACGAGCGACTGGAAGTGCAGGCGCTTGCCGACGACATTTCCAGTAAGTACGTGCCACCTCATGTCAATATCTTTTATTGTCTGGGGGGGATTACCCTGACCTGCTTCATCATCCAGTTTGCAACCGGCTTTGCAATGACCTTTTATTACAAGCCGACCGTGACAGAAGCTTTTGCTTCAGTTCAGTATCTAATGACGGATGTGAACTTTGGCTGGTTGATCCGCTCTATCCATCGCTGGTCTGCCAGCATGATGGTGCTGATGATGATCCTGCACGTTTTCCGGGTTTACCTGACCGGTGGCTTTAAAAAGCCTCGTGAGTTGACCTGGGTGACAGGCGTGGTTCTAGCTGTAATCACCGTGACCTTTGGTGTTACTGGTTATTCTCTCCCTTGGGACCAAGTAGGCTACTGGGCTGTCAAGATTGTGTCTGGTGTACCTGGTGCGATTCCCGTTGTCGGCTCTACCATTGTTGAGCTCATGCGAGGTGGCGAGGCTGTGGGGCAGGCAACCTTAACTCGCTTTTATAGCCTGCATACGTTTGTTTTGCCTTGGGCGATCGCAGTCTTCATGTTGCTGCACTTCCTGATGATTCGTAAGCAAGGTATATCTGGGCCTCTCTAAGTTTCAAGACCCTGTAAACAGTGTTGAGAGAGAACCCTTTTTGTCTTTGACATCCCTTAAACTGTAAGTCTTCAAGTCGAGTGACGCATTATGGCAACTATCAAGAAACCCGATCTGAGCGATCCCAAGCTGAGAGAAATGCTCAAGCAAGGAATGGGGCACAACTATTATGGTGAGCCTGCTTGGCCTAACGATCTGCTCTACATTTTTCCTGTAGTTATCTTAGGCACAATTGCTTGCTGTGTTGGTCTGGCAGTGCTTGACCCAGCCCTCGTGGGTGAACCGGCAAATCCTTTTGCCACTCCGTTGGAAATTTTGCCTGAGTGGTACCTGTATCCCACTTTCCAAATTCTGCGCATTGTTCCTAATAAGTTGTTAGGGATCGGTGCAATGACTGCTATTCCGCTGGGGTTGATGTTGGTTCCTTTCCTGGAGAACGTCAACAAATTTCAGAATCCCTTCCGTCGACCAGTTGCAACTACTTTGTTCTTGTTCGGTACTGCAGTTACTTTATGGCTCGGTATTGGAGCAACTTTTCCAATCGATAAGTCTCTCACTTTAGGACTTTTCTAGGACGGTTAGCCGGTTGGTTGAAAAGTCGTCTGGGGTTAGTTGCCCAGACGACTTTTTATTAGCTATACAGAGATTTGAGAAATCATAGGCTCACTGCATCTACTGGCTTATCCCCCATGAGCTTGGTAGAGTTATGAAGAAAACGGTACGCTTAGTTGTTGATAGTCAATTAGAGGCCCTAAACCAGGTTCAGTCTTGGTTCAATCATTGGTATCGCTCTTTAGGGCCAGAATTTAGTTGGGTAGAAAGTAATTGCGATCGCCTCAATATTGCAGTTGCTGAAGGTTTTACGAATGCCGTTAGGCATGCCCATGCACGGTTGCCAACGGAGACCCCGATTGCGATTGATGTGAAGCTGGCGAGAGATTGCGTCAACATTCGCATCTGGGATCATGGTCAACCCTTTGACCCTAATCAGCTCCAGGACCCCAAACCTGGCAGCTTACTTTGTAACGGTGGCTATGGTTGGTTTCTGTTAAAACGTGCGGTTGATCAAGTGGCGTATTGGCGTCAGGGCAGCCAGAATTGTCTCGAGATTACTCAATATCGTCATCAGTCTGACGATTTCAGATAACCCAGACCGCAAACTGGGAATGCTTTGATAGGTGACATGCCCAACTGCACTCTTGAGAAAATAGGTTTTGAGTCTTTACACAACTCGCATCAGCGAGCGAGTAAAAAGCTGGGATGTGTGACAGCAATGCAAAGTGTTTTGGGACTTGAGTAAGTTTGGATGAGGCGTGTGCTAAATGCAATCAGAATGTCTCTATCGGTTAAAAAATCGGTTTTCTCTATACTCGGCTAATGTGCCTATTTGCTTGTCACACTTGCCGTATTCATTGTGATTTGTTGCTGTCAAAAACCGTTATCTTGGCGCAAGCCTGCTCTTGATTATCGGGTCGCTTACATTAAACGACTATTCTAGACTCCTATCCTAAGCTATGAGTAAAACTGCGCTAATTACTGGCTTTACCGGCCAAGATGGCTATTATCTAAGTCAATTGCTATTGCATAAGGGCTATCAAGTTGTTGGTCTGTTGCCGCCAGATCGACAAGATAGCGTTGTTAAACTAAACGAACTAGCAGACCAAGTGCGGGTTTATGCTGTTGACCTGCGTGATGCCACCGCTTTGAAAACGGCAGTTTCTCAACTGCAACCTCAGGAAATCTATAATTTGGCAGCTCCCAGCTTTGTGCCCGATTCGTGGCAAGATCCCTTGGGTACACTCGATTTGGTCACAGGTACTGCTACCCGTTTGTTAGCGGCTGTGCGCAGTACTGGGCTGTCGACGAGGTTTTACCAGGCAAGTAGTTCCGAAATTTTTGGTGCGGTCCAAGAATCACCGCAGTCCAGTGAGACTCCCTTTCGTCCCAAAAACCCCTACGGAGCAGCCAAACTCCATGCTCACTGGACGATGGTTCATCATCGCGAGCAATATAACTTGTTTGCCTGTAGCGGGATTCTCTACAATCACGAGTCGCCTCGGCGTCCACCCCAATTTGTGACGCGCAAAGTGACTCTCGCAGCGGCTGGCATCAAGCTCGGGCTGATGGATCGCCTCTCAATGGGTAATCTTGACGCTAAACGTGACTGGGGCTTCGCTGGTGATTATGTGGAAGCTATGTGGCGTATGTTGCAAGCTGAGATACCTCGTGATTACGTCATTGGCACAGGAATTTTGCATTCAGTGCGAGATTTATTAGAGTTTGCATTTAGGAGTGTTGATTTAGATTGGCAAAAATATGTCGAAGTGAATACTGACTTACTCCGACGCGACGAGCACTTTCAATTAGTAGCTGATCCAACCAACGCTAAACAAGATCTGCAGTGGGCACCACAGGTGACCTTTGAACAGCTGATTGAAAGTATGGTACAAGCCGACTTGCAACGGTTGAAGTCTGGGCAAGTTGTTCTTTCCCGCTAACGATATCGGGCGATCAGGAGGTCGTTGTGCAAGGCCAAGACAGCAAAGTTGGGTTTGTTTTTTTGAGTGTTTTCTCTGTTGAGGGCGGCATTCAATCTTATGTGAAGGACATTTTGAGAGCTTATGCCGCCTGTCCAGATGCGCCCCCAGCCGATATTTATTTACTGCGGGATCGCGCAACTGATCCAAACCCATTGGCACATGAACCCAAATTGACGTTCTATTACTCAGGTGAGTACAGTGGCAATCTGGGACGCTTGCATTTGAGTTGGCAGCTGGTGCAAAATTGCTGGCGCAAACGATATGCTCGACTCATCTGTGGTCATGTTTTGCTGGGTCCGTTGCTACAGCCGTTATGTGGCTGGTTTCATCAGTCATTGACGATGATGACCTACGGCAAAGAGGTCTGGGAGCCCGTGTCGGTGCGTCAGCTCGTAGCGTTGCAGCAGGCCGAAAGTGTGTGGACTATCAGTCGCTATAGCCGTGATTTAGCCTGTTCTGCAAATGGTTTAACCCCTCAGAAGTTTCACATGCTGCCTTGCGTTGTGAATGGCGATGTATTTATACCTGGTCAGCCTAATTCTGGATTGCTTGAAAAGTATGGCTTACAAGATCATCAAGTGTTGATGACGGTAGCACGTTTATGGTCTGGGGATATTTATAAAGGGGTCGACGTCACGATTCGGGCGCTGCCTAAAATTCTTAGCCTGTTTCCTCAGGTTAAATACTTAGTTGTGGGTCGGGGAGATGATCAACCCCGTTTAGCTAAATTGGCGGAAGACTTGGGTGTCGCCGAGCAGGTTGTATTTGCTGGGTTCGTGCCAGATGATCTGTTTGTTGATCATTTCGGTCTGGGAAAAATAAATTCAATTCATAGTCTCCTGACAGTCTCCTACTGTTACTTTCTTCCTCCCTACTAGAGAAGGTTTGCATCAAAGGAGGTTGGGCTTCCTCCTGTCCCC
>CAZLYS010000208.1:0-7334 GCA_964563415.1 uncultured Halomicronema sp. | reverse complement strand
TGACGTAATTCAAAGCGTTGACCGGCCCCGTGATCACCGTTTGCGGGTTGAGCTTAAAGAGGCGATGTGGGGCGATCGCGCTCACGCCAAAAATTCCGTCGCTGCGCTGCGCGCCATAGATATACCAACCCGATTCCCCAGCGGGAGAATTGACTACATCTTGGGGCGTGGACTGCTGCACTCCCTTTTCCCCCGTGGGTACTTGGGGCCAGTAGACAGTTTCTACGTCGCCGTTAAACCTTTGCGTAGCCGGGTTGTAGTGCTGTACCCGTTGATAATCGCTCGGGCAGGGCTCCACAGGACAATCGGCAGCAGGGGGATAGAATTCATCGGCCCCTAATACCTGTACCAGGCTATAAAACCGCTCCGGAATTTGAATGGGAATGGCGTCAATCGCAATCACTGAATTGACGCTGTCGACCTGCACGCTATCCTCTGGCAAAGCCACAATCATGTCGTCTTGCGGTCGCGTCCCCGCGAGAGATTGCAGCGGCCCCACCTTGGTCCAACCATCCAGCCGGGTTGGATGAATGCGGCCTAGTTCAAGGCTGGCGATCGCTGCCTCGTTAAACTGAATGCCCCGTGTCACCAAATCCAGATAGGCCCGGTTTTCAGGGGTGTCTTGCCACTGCAGCCGCACCCACTGACCGATGAGTTCCGGTTCGGGGCTGGTATAAACCTCCATCCAGACCCAGTCCATCGCATCGGCTTCAGCTGCATCTTGATCGGGTAAAACCAGGCGACCCGACCAAGTTGATACCGGCAAATAGCCCGTCTGGGGCAACTGCTGCGCTGGATAATCGATGGCGGGCAGGTTCTGAATCGGATCAGTTTGGGCGAGCGTGCTCGATAGCGATGTCAACCAAACCAAACAGCAGGACAGCAGCGCTAAGCCAATGCATAACCAGCGTTGGCGAATGGAGTCATTGCCGGTTTGGGAGAATCTGCTAGCCATAGGTCTGAGCGTTGCTGAGGTGCGATATAGATCAGGTGAGCGGAGCCGCTATCGATAACTTTTGCCTCGAACCTAAATTTAGAGGTAGCGGCTCCAAGGCATTGTTAGCGTGCCCGACATGCGCTCATGACTGTCTAGCAGAGGCGGCGAGCTTAAACCCTAAAGCCATCATCATTCCCCCAGCTACGCGATCGATCCAAGCCTTGTAGTGCAAATAGAGTTGGCGAGGAACATTGGAGGAAAGAATAAGGGCAACCAATGTGTACCAGACTGTTTCGATCATGAAGACGAGGCCTGCCACACTGAAACTGAACAGCAGCGATGACTCAGCCGGTAGGAAAGCGGCAAAAACACTCGCATAGACAACAGCAGTTTTCGGGTTGCTGATCTGAGTCGTAAGCCCCAGAGCAAAGGACTGGAAGGTGTTTGAGGTATTTGATGTTGGCTCAGTCGGATTGCTGCTGAGCGATTTCTTTGCACCTATCCAAATGCGTAGACCTAAGTAGGCCAGATACAGACCGCCTATGATCTTAAGGGCCCAGTAAAGAGACGGGATAGCCAGCAGCAATCCATGCAATCCAAGCAAAGCAGCCGTTGCAAAGACTAACCCACCGATGCCCATGCCAAGGGCCGCATAGATGCCGTCAGGTCTGGACGACGCAATCGCTGTGCGAGCCACCATAACAAAGCTTGGGCCTGGACTTGCGGCACCTACCGCGATGGCGGCTCCAATGCCGAGTAAAGCTGTTACTTGTTGCATTGCCGATTCCTCAATGAATTGAAAACCTGAAGACTGTGCGCGCTAACTTACGGAATGAGAATGCTCTGAATGGTCTTTAGACATCCCAGAACGATCGCGAGTAACCGACTAATTTACAGAAAACTCGGTTATACATCTACACCCTGGAGCGATCGCCCCAGTTTTCACCCCAAAAGAGAGAAAGTCCCATAGAGACGATCAGCCTTTCTCTCCTCGATGGATAATGATTCGCAGAGAAATGGTGATTGTGTCTATGCCTAACTAAAGTGTTGATGAGTTAACGAGTATCGCGATCTCCGACAAATGCGGCGGCTGTCCAACTCACCTGGAACACGGAGTGCCTTTCAACCGTCAATTAAGGGGTTACCCGCTGCGAGATCGTTTAGTACTTTCCGCCGTCTGTTTTTATCCTGGATGGGCCAGTTGCATGTGAAGGACGTAAAAGTGTCCTTAACACTTGAGTCGATCTCGCTATTCCTCATTAGGTTAGTAGCATCAGGCTACGCCCTCACTCAAACCCCTAAAAAATTGCCCTGCCCCCTCAGCCTCCGAAATATTCGACCGTCCCACCCCAGTATCTATAAATTCACCCTTCTCAATAAGTGCTATGTTTTTTGCCAAATTAGCTGCCGTTACCGCTGCCTTACCTGTGTTGCTCAGTCCCTCATTGGCGGTGCTCGCTCAAGAGACTGACCCTTATGCCAACTGGCAATACTTATATTCAGACAGCTTTGAAAACAGTGCTGGTCAAGTAGTTACTCAGCAATGGTGGCTAAGCCCCAACCAGAGTCGGCAAAACAGTCAACTGCAGTTTACGCTCCTGGCTCGGCGATCACCCATCGGTGACAACGGCACGGCAGCGGCCCTCTTTGGCTACATTGCCAACTGCGACAGCATGGTGTACTCAATTGAGAGCACGCAGTTTCTCGATGTGAATGATCAGCCATTAGCCAGCCAAACGACTCAACGGGCCATGGAAGCCGCCAACCCCGAAAGTCAGTTTTATAGTGTGCTAGACGGCCTATGCCGTGGCGTTTACTAGGAGCTGTCACCCATTTAGAAGTCAAATCTTTCCCGTGAGAGGGCAACTGCCCCTAGCCTATAGAGTGAATGCGGGCGCGGTAATGTTGGGGGCTAAAAGTTTCTGGGGTTAATTGATGACGCGCTTTAAGGGATCTGCAGCTAAATAACGTCCCCCATAAATCTGGTTTCGACTTCACTTTCACTCAACCTACCCGCATCAAGAGTTTTGACTCCGCTCAACTCTCGATGCGGGCATATCATTTTTAAGCTGTTGTATATAAAATGCCCTTTAGGACAGCCTGCGAAAACTCCTCATCGTTAGGCTTTCAGTACTCTCCAACCCTTATCTTCTCCAGATGGCTGGGGCACACCACTCGGCTTTCGTGGCCTGAGTGAGTTTTGCGAGGGGCGTGGGGAAGTCGAGTTCCCCACAGTGGGGGTTTGGGGGCCTGCCCCCAAGGGCTCGGAAATCAACCCGTAAATGTTTTAACTAACTTCCCTATCCGCAAAAAGATCGCCCCGGTAGTCACTGCATTACAGCCATCTACTGGGGCGATCGCACTGGTTACGATACTTCTAGAAAATCGCTGGTCGCTTTATTCAGCTTCGACCTCGTCTTTGATCAATTCCCAGATGGAGAGCACACCATCGATCCATCCCTGACAGAAGAGAATCCGAGATTGAGCACTGACTTCCAACAAGTGGGCAAAATCAGCATCGTGGGTGCGCGCCGCTTTGGGATATCCACGCTGGTCCAGATAATCCCAGAGATATTCGAGGACATCTTCATCGAAGCTAGCTGCCAACGGCTGCACTCGACTGAAATGATTAAAGTCGCGATAAGACAACCGAGAAGCCGAACGCACGCCTAACTCATAGCCTTCTTGCTGCACCTTTTTGAGCAGAACTTGCTTCTCTGTGCGGAGCCGATCAACAAGGTCCTCATCGGACATCGATTGTTGTTTGATTTCTTCATAAGTAACAGCCATGTCTAAAGCCTCCTGGCAAATCGCAGATATGTTGAGGTGAGTTTTGACGGGTTGCAATCGCTCGAACAACACCTCTGGAACGGCAATGGTGACTCGTTTGCTCACAACTTCAACCCGAACTTTTTTTGTGTACCCTTATACAATAACCGTTGAAATTACATAATCCATGACTTTAAACGAAAATGTTACGTAATTAACAGAATTTCAAAATCGATTATGCATTTGTCATGAATGCGATCTGCTTCACTCTCTGCTAAGACTTTGATTTCAAAGGCCTTGAGCCCTGTAGAGTCGGGCGCATCAAACATAGATCATGCCTTCCGTCAAAGCCCCTGGCATGCAACCAGGCTGACCAGCATCACTCGTCAAACGTTGTCGAGACTTTAGTCGTAAGGCACAGATCAATATGCAATAATCCGCAGGCTGCCCCAAAGTTATGTAATCTGTGCAGCAACCTTCTATGCAGTAGCACAACACGGTTCGCGATTGACTCACGCGCGATCGCCCCCTTGCCACCCCAGAGATGAATTGCTGAGGCATTGCTGTCGACCCATGATTGACGACGCGCTTAAGATTCAGACCTTTTCCGCCACTTTTTGGCTGGCAACGAGATCTTCGATCTGCATCCGCTCGTACTTTTCAAAGGGTTGGTGAATCCAAGGACTGTCTTCGAGGTAGCGGCCATAGTAGTCAGGCTTGGCCGAAGAGCAGGCTTTTTGCCAGAGCACTGCCGTCCGAATTTCATCAATGTAAAAGCCGTAGTGATGCTGTAGCCATTGCATACTGCGTTCTAAGGTGGTGCCCGAATCCACGAGATCATCGACGACCAACACGCGATCGCCTAAGTTGGCGGTGGTCATGGTGAGGTCTTTGGAAAAGACGATTTTGCCGCGCTTTTGATTATTTTTGCCGCCATAGGATGCAGTAGACAAAATCGCGAGCGGCACATCATAAATGCGGCACAGCAGATCGCCGACTCGCAGCCCCCCTTTGGCTAGGCAAACGATTTGGTTGAACTCCCAGCCTGACTCATAAACCTGGACAGCAAGACTCTCAATCAGGGCGTGGTAATCATCCCACGTGACATAAAGGTCGGACATAATGGCGAATGTACTCCGAACAGGCTTCGCCAACGCAACAGCGCTAGCAACATGAGAACAAGATTGAGCCATGATACAACTTGATAGGCTCAACCGATGGATATGAGGGGCACCGATGACCCATGAGTTTGCGAAATCTGCTGACCCAGCAGAGGCACCGGCCAAGCTGTCCTTGTGGACGAAGCTAGCCTACGGTGCTGGGGACATGGGCGCGGGCATGACCTCCAATCTGATTGCGTTCTCTTTTTTGATTTTTTTGACCGAGGTGGCAGGTCTGCGTCCAGCAGCGGCGGGCACAGTGCTGCTAATCAGCAAGGTTTGGGACGCGGTTAATGATCCGCTGGTAGGGGTGCTGAGCGATCGCACCCAAACCCGTTGGGGCCGTCGTTATCCCTGGATTTTGCTCAGCGCGTTGCCCTTTGGCCTCACATTTTTTCTGATGTGGTTGGTACCCGGAGGCAGTTCGGGGTTTCGGTTTTGGTATTACGTCGCCACGTCGGTACTGTTCCAGATTTTCTTCACCACGGCAAATCTGCCCTATGCCACCCTCACCGCAGAACTCACTCAGGATTATGACGAACGCACCGACCTCAACAGTTTTCGTCTAGGGTTTTCGCTATTAGGGGCGATCGGGGCATTGGCTTTGGGACTGGTCGTCACCTCAGTGATTGAACAAGAAACGCTGCAGTACACCGTGCTGGGGGGCATCTGTGCGATCGCGTCCGTCATTCCTCTACTGGTGTGTGTCTTTGGTACTTATCCCCAAGCGCACCGCACCGCCATTGCGACCCAAACTAAGTCCGACCCTGCAGAAGCCGACATTCCTTTTTTCGAGCAGCTCCGCATTGCCTTTCGTAATCGGGCCTTTCTCTATGTAGTGGGTATCTATTTATTTGCCTGGTTGGCGCTGCAAATTACAGCTAGCATCATCCCGTTTTACGCCACCTTTTGGATGGGATTAGACTCCTACTTTTTGCCCGCACTGTTGGTGCAGGGCACGGCGATTTTTATGATGTGGCCCTGCAATTTGCTGAGTCGCCGCCTGGGTAAACAGGGGGTGTTTTTTGTCGGTATTGGGGTGTGGCTACTCGTGCAGATTGGTCTATTTTTCCTGCAGCCGGGGCAAACGGGTTTGCTCTATGCGCTTTGTGTAGGGGCGAGTTTTGGGGTGGCGACGGCCTATGTGGTGCCCTGGGCCATGCTGCCCGACATCATTGAATTGGATGAGCTCAACACCGGCAAGCGCCGCGAAGGCATTTTTTATTCCTTTATGACGCTGCTGCAAAAGTTTGGGCTAGCGGGGGGGCTGTTTTTGGTCGGGTTGGCACTCGAAGCGGCCAACTTTTTGGCAGAGTCTGACATTCGCATCGTGGCGCGACGTTTTGTCCTCGGGGCCGCGCTGGATGGAACGGGCGTTTCCCCAGAACAGGCGATTCAACCCGACTCGGCACTATTGGCCATTCGGGCGTTTATGGGGCTGGTACCGCTCACCCTACTCTGCTGCGCGCTGGTGCTGTGTTACTTTTATCCGCTCACCCGCGCCGTGCATGGCGAGATTGTTCTTAAGTTGGCCGAAAGACGTCGCCAACAGCAAGGTACCGATCCGACCTGAGCCGACTCCGACACTGAGTCACCGAATTAATCCTCGTCATTGCTAACTTTCTCACCGAGTTCAGCATGAACAATCGTGACTTTGCGTACCAATCGTTCGTGTTGAACTCTTCGGGTAGTCTATGAAGTGTTACTTCTCCAATGAGCATTTCATCACAGAGCATTATGGGACGTACCGTTGACGCTGAGCCATATCCCTATCCTTACAATGGCGACTTGCGGCCAGACAATACAGCGCTGATCGTCATTGATATGCAAACGGACTTTTGTGGCGAAGGCGGCTATGTCGACAAAATGGGGTATGACCTATCGCTGACGCGAGCGCCGATCGAACCGTTGCAAAAGCTACTGGCGGTGATGCGATCGCTTGGCTACACCATCATCCACACCCGCGAGGGTCATCGGCCTGACCTCTCCGACCTGCCGGAAAATAAGCGCTGGCGATCGCGCCAAATCGGCGCGGGCATTGGAGATCCTGGTCCCTGTGGCAAAATTCTCGTGCGGGGTGAAGCGGGCTGGGACATTATTCCTGAACTGGCTCCTTTACCGGGAGAAGTCATTATCGATAAACCTGGGAAAGGGGCCTTTTACGCGACGGATTTAGAACTCGTCCTCAGTCGCGGCGGCATTCAAAATGTCACCCTGACCGGCATTACAACCGACGTTTGCGTTCATACCACCATGCGCGAGGCGAACGATCGCGGCTACGAATGTCTGATGCTGTCTGACTGTACAGGGGCGACCGACTATGGCAACTACCTCGCCGCCCTCAAAATGATCAAAATGCAGGGTGGCGTGTTTGGGGCCGTCGCCACATCTACCGCCTTTATTGAAGCGATTCAGAGCTGATTTTTCGTCTTGGCTCTTTAACGATGCTGGCGATCGCCCTTGGGCCA
>CAZLYS010000207.1:0-7341 GCA_964563415.1 uncultured Halomicronema sp. | reverse complement strand
TGAGCCATTAGTGGAATACCGTGGGTCAGATTGCCCGCTTGACGCAGTTCATCCAAGAGGCGTGAGGTCTGACGAGCATTGCGGCCCACCATGTCTGGCTGTTTTTTAAAGCGATCGAGCTCCTCAATCACAGTAATGGGCAACACCACATCGTTGTCTTCAAACCGCAGCATCGCCTCAGGCTCGTGCAGCAACACATTGGTATCTAACAAAAAGACTTTTTTCATAAGTTACAGTTTACGGCTCTAGATGCGGTTGCCATTAGCTATGAACACTCGATGCAGGGCGATCGCGGCAGCGTTGTTCTCCACATGTTATGGGAAATAACTCAATCAGCCACTGCTGCCAGCACTGATGGGTTAGCCACTCCTCAACGCCCCTCAAAGGCTCAATGCCCCTAGGACTTCGCCCATTAATAAAAGTCGTAGCCTTCAGAGGTGGGATTAGTGGGGTCTGGAGCGATCGCCAACCAGAGGGGAAACTGCAAGAGTGACAGCGCCACCTTACCCTCTGACTCGTCAATAATAATCAGCGGCAGGTAGTTGTTTTCCTGCAGGCGTTCGGCGCGTTGGGCCATGGGTTCTGAGGATTCGAACAGCATGATGCCGCTGCGAGTCCCAAAATCTGTGCGCGACACGCCGAGGCAATCTTGGAAGCCCCGTCGCCAATCTCCCAGGCGTTCTGGACTTCTCGCCAGGACTAACACCCGCAAGCGATCGCCATGCATGGTGTGCAGCATTGAAATTGCCGCTGAAGCCACCAACACGTTTTGCAAACGACTGTTCAAAGTTTTGATGGCCCCGCGTCCACCTTGATTGAGCATCCAGTTGGCAACGCGATCGGCATGAATGGGCTCAAAGGTGCGGCGTAATTGCCAGACAGGACCGTAATAGTCAGGCCGCAGGCGATATTGGTCGAGCAAACTTTGAATGCGTTCAGGATCTAGAAGGTAGGGCGACTTTGCCACAGGGGCAGGCGGCGGTGCCGGTTCAGGAGCGGGCGGGGGCGGTGCAGCAGCGGCACGACTCACCGGGGGAGCGGGGGTCGATAGCGATAATTGTTCAGCTGAGGTAGCCAAATCTTGCAGGCTACCAACCAGGTATTCCTTAAAGCTCTGCACTCGCATGGCAAGATCTTGAGAAGCCCCCGCAAAGGAGGTTTTCATCTCGGCATTGATGCGATCGCGACGGCGTTCTAGCTTTTCAATTTCTAGCTCTAGCGATCGCTTTTTACGTTCTAGGTCACTCACGGCTTCCCGCACCATGCGAGCGAGATCAGCCTGCACTCTGGCATCTGGCCGAGTAACGTGGTTCTCACCTTGGTTGGCAGCAGCCGATAGCGGCGATTCATCAGCAGGCATAAGCAATCTCAAACGGCCAGTATCAAAACAACCCTACCTGATAGAGCACTCTCCATCAGAGCCAGCTATTACGTGCGATCATCCGCTGGGTTCGGGACATGCTGTTCGAGCTGCGATCGCAAAATGGCTGGGTTAAACAGTATCGGTAAAAAGTGAATACTGTTAACCTCCCGAAAATAAAACAAAACTGGCACAGGCGTCCAAAAAATGTCCCAGATTTCCCACTCTTCATAGGGAAAACGACGAATCCGAGTCTCGCCGCGATAAATATCCAGATCTGTTTCGGTAAAGACCAATCGTAAAGTCGCTGCCTGATACAGCAAAAACAACCCAAACAGAGCCAATACACCAGCGATCGCCGCTGGCAACAACCCTAGCATCACCCACAACAGGACTCCTAAGCTTAGACCTGCAACAATCAAGACGAAGGGAATGTTGTAACTCGGGGGTAAAGTCGTCTGATTTTCCGTTGATGAAACCGTCACGGCGTCTTTAACCTTTGACCAATCAATCACAACGCTACCTCACCATTAGAGCTGGTAGCGATTACCCATATTGTAAAGGTTGGTCTCTGGTGACCGGTGCCGCCAGAGCAAAATGCTTGACCACGCCTCTTTCATCAAAGCTATCGGGACGCTAAGCATTGCCCAAGACAGCGCTGCCCGTACCCTGAAACATCAGCCAAGACAAAAAGAAGTTACTGATAAAAATGGCCAGCAGAGCAGTCACCACCGCTGTCGTGGTTGATTGGCCAACACCTTTGGCGCCGCCTGTGGTCGTGAGCCCCCAACTGGAGCCAATCACTGCGATCAGAATGCCAAAGACAAACGCCTTGATGATGGCCGACACTAAATCCCAAGTGGAGAGAAAGTTTTGCGCTGAATCGATGAAGACCTTTTGGGCGATGCCATACAAATTGGTTGCAATCAACAGGCCACCGCTCATGCCCGTGATGAAAGACAGCAATGTCAAGATGGGTAGCATCAAAGCGCAGGCGACCACTCGCGGAATCACCAGATAATCGATGGGATCGGTTTTCAGAATCTGGAGGGCATCAATCTGTTCCGTCACTTTCATCGTGCCAATTTCAGCAGCGAAGGCCGACCCCACACGCCCCGCTAGCACCACGGCTGTGAGTACGGGGGCTAACTCCCGCGCCAAGGTCAACGCCAACACGCCCCCGACAGCAGTGCCGGCCCCGAAGTTAATGAACTCACGAGTCACCTGAATGGTGAAGACCATGCCCACAAAACTGGCGGTTAACAGCGCAATCAATAAGGACTCTGGGCCAACGGCGACCATTTGCTCGATCGTGTTCCGCCGGTGAATCGGACGGGAAATCAAATGCATCACCACTTGCCCCGTCAGCATCACCGCAGCAAATGAGCGGCGGCTCCATTTTGCAAGGCCTGAAAACTCGATGGCTTGAGCCAAGAAATTACCTCTTTGCAGCGATCGCCCTAAGTCAGCAACATCGTGACTGAATGCACAATGTTCCCCCGGCAGGGTCAAAGCCATTATATAGAAATGCTCTCAGTGAAACAGCCTTCTATCAAGCGGACGGCTTCTGGTTAGGCGTTGATGTCGTCGAGGCGACATCTGAGAGGCATGACATAAAAATAGGCAGGGTAGATCATGATCTACCCTGCCTAACCAATAATATTGAAAGGCGATCGCCCGTTATCTAGCGCGTCTTAATATTCTTCGCCATATTACGGAACATATCCATACTGGTGTCAGTATTGGTTTCGCGGCGCTGGGGCTGAGAGCCAACGGCTGGTTGCGAAGCTGCAACTGTTGTTGGTTGAGACTTTGGTGTTGGCAAACCTTTCTCATCTAGCTCGCGCATGTCCATAGCCGAGATTTGACGCACCGATTCCAATTCCTCGGTTTGCCCTTTTTTGCGGGCAAAGGTTCGCTTGACAACCTTGGATGAACGCATGTATTCAATGTCACCAAAGGTCTTTGCTTCGTCTTCATCTAAGAAGTAAGCACCGGTCTGGCGAGGTTGAGGAACAGAGGGCTGAGTGTTTTTTTGGCCGAACAAACCACGAATAAAGCCTGTCATGAACTTTTCCTGAGTGTATGAGCATCTCTATTAACTTATCGTAACGTTAAATATTAATTTATGGATAGTTTTATGAGAATTTTGTGGGAATTTTAGTCCTTGTCCCGTCTTTGGCCTGCGATTGGAGGCTGAAATTGTTGACATATTTGTTCACGCAGATGAGGAATCTTGTTGAATTCATCAATTTTCTGGGAATCACCACGAGGCGCAATCCATGATGGAATGTTTGCTTGGTCTCTTCTTTAATTTGCGAGCAAATTGGGCTTTGCATCTGCTAGCCGCGCCGGATTCGTTTGGCAGCATTGCCTACGAATATGAAAAGACTTCTTACCCACGGGCGTTGGCCGATGTTTGGGCAAATAACGAGCAAGCTGAAGCCGCGATTGCCTTTCTACAGCAGATAGATCCCGAAGCCAGCGAAACCTTGGGCATCGATTTATATTCCAGCTTTGTGCTCAAGGGGCAAATGCGGAAATACTTTGCCTTTGGGGAGTATTTGGATGCTGCTTATCGCGATCGCATGTATCAGGCCATGGCTACCTTGACGGTGACAGACCCGCTGGAACGGCAAGCTGCATCGCCCCGCAAGTTTTGGTCTGAGTCGCGAGATGACTGTACGACCCTAGTGGATTGTCGGAATACCGATAACCTTAGGGCCATGCGCGAAACGTCGATTTATCTGATGGCCGAGGAAACCGGCAATGAAGCGACGCGGCAGCTCTATCAGGCGCGCTTAGAGCGCTACACCAACACCCTGCTTGACATTGGCATGGGTGAGTGGGAAAGCCCTATTTACCACGGACACACCACCGCCGCTTATCTCAATCTCTACGATTTTGCTGCCGATCCAGCAGTTAAAGGCGTCGCTAAAGCTGCCCTCGATCATCTGTTTTTTACCGCCGCGCTGAAATACTGGCGAGGGGATTGGAGCTTCCCCGCTAAACGGATCGATGGGGATGCCGCCGCTCATTTTTTCTGGCTGTATTTTGGTGTTGGCCCGACGCCAGCCACCTTAGAAAATGACTGGATCTATGCCCTCACTAGCGACTATCGACCACCCGATGAGGTCATGCTGTTGGCTCGTCGCGCTTTTGCTCTCCCCGTTGAAGTCAGGCGCACCCATCCCCATTATGAAAACTGGAAGCCTGGGCTGTATGGTCCCGCTTTTTTTGAAACGCTGTATTTAGCCAACACCTATCAACTCGGGAGTTTAGCCCGAGGGACGGCCGGTGATTGGCGTGGCTTTGGTCTCGCGATCGCCACCCCAGCTGGTACTGATGAGTTGCAGATTGCCAAGACCTCCTCCCACCACATCGCTCAATATGAAAATCTCCTGATTTGGCAGGGTTTGGAACCACCGGCGCTCTCATTACCTGCAGGCACAGTCCACCAAGAGGGCACCACCCACTTCGTCGAAACCTCACAAACCTGGCTAGCGATTCAGCAATTTGAGACTGGCTTTGTGTTGGAAGTGGGCGAGTCGCAAACTCACGGTAGCTTCGACACTTTTCGTCAGCAGGTACGACAGCGATCGCAACTCACCTCATTACCCAATCGAATCACGTATCAAGGTTCGCAGGGCAAAACAGTTGCCCTCAGTCCTCAAGGCGATGACTTGCCCTTGGTTTGGCGTGATGGCCAACTGCATGACTGGTCACAGCACACAGACACCGCCGCTTTGCAGGCAAAATTAGCCGCTAGCATGCAACTTAGAAGTCCACCTGAATAAGCACTCTTAATCGTTAACGATCAGACGAGAGTACTCAAAAAACTGACCTTAAAAGATCGTTTTGGAGAGCACATTACTAATGGGTATGCCCTGCCAAGTCAATAGCATCCTGAAGCTCAAGGCGGCTCAAGGCTATCCTGAGTCTCTGAAAATCGGCGATCGCCACCAAGTTCAAAAAGGCGGCTATCGCATCCTGCCACTGGATGTGCCCCTCTGACTTGTGGATGACCACTGGCAAGCCCATGCTGACATCATCATCGAAAAACTCACCTGGGAAAAACAGTCCACTCACCTGCAGTTCAGAATTGTCCGCATTTACGATGCCCCCTTTGCGATGCAGTAAACTCTCAGGCTGGGGATTGATGGGACCGACAGCATTAGGATTTCCCTCATCTGGTCAATGCCCACAAACTCATTGCCTAAGCCAATGTTGAAGACGTTGTCACCAGCATTACCGTGCATAAAGTTGTCTAACTCATTGCCATAAAGCTTGAGATTGCCAGTGCCGCCGAGTGCGCCTTCTTCAATGTTGTCAGGCAGGTAATAATTCATCGAGAAAGATGACGACGATGTCTTCACCTTGATTGGCATATTCGACAATACGGTCGCCCACATGATCGACAACATAGCGGTCATCACCATAGAGACCCCGCATTTCATCGGCTCCGGCCTTGCCATTGAAATAGTTATTGGCGTCGTTACCCACCATCTCGTTGTCGAGTTCATTGCCAAATGCGCGGAAGGCCTCGCCAGCCAGCCGCACATTTTCGACATGGTCGGGCAGTTGGTAGCAATAGTTCTCTCGGAAATCACGATCGGTATTAGGCACAAAAGCATGAACCCAGTCGTTGTCAACACTGTTGGCCCATTCAATGACGCGATCGCCCGCATCACGAACAAAATAACGGTCATTGCCGGTGCCGCCGATCATCAGGTCAGCGCCCACACTGCCATTGAGTCAGTCATCACCGCCATTGCCCCGCAGGGTATCGTTACCGCCGTAGCCATGGGTGTGGTTGTCTTCGTTGGTGCCAGATAGGGTATCCTCCTGTTCGGTACCGTGAATGGCACCCGGCAGTTCGATGGTGTCTGTGCCCTCTATCAGCTTGGAGATGCTGTGGTTATTCAAAAGTGCTTTAGCCATGGGTCGTGTCTCCTTGTGTGAATCCGTGTGTTTGCAAATGCAACGGTTGCTTGACCGTTCTGCACACAGACTATTGAGGCCACCGTCCGCGAAACGTCCGGCTAGCGTCCAAGCCAGCGTCCGAGCGTTGGGACTGATGATGAAAGGCTTGGAATCCGAGGGTCGTCGCCTTTTACTGACACTCCAATTGAGATTGGGATGACCGCTGGTAGGCTGGATCTTGCAAGCACAGCAGCGGTAATTGACGGTGAAATGAACATGCCAGTCGAACGGGCAAAGACCAGACGATACGCCATTGTGGGCACGGGGGCGATCGGGGGGTACTACGGGGCGTGCTTGCAGCGCTCTGGTCAAGAGGTGCATTTTTTGCTGCATCGCGATGTTGATCACGTGCAGCGTAACGGTCTCAAGGTTGACTCGGTGGACGGCGATTTTGTGCTGCCAGAGGTGCAGGCGTATGCGCGAGTTAATGAGATGCCGGCAGTCGATGTCATCGTCATTAGCCTGAAAACGACTCATAATGCTCAGTTGCTGCCGCAATTGCTGCCGCCGCTGTTGGGCGCTAACACGGTGATCTTGACGCTGCAAAATGGGTTAGACATTGAACCAGAGATTGCCGCGATCGCCCCTAAAACGCCGATCTTGGGCGGCTTATGCTTTATTTGCTCCAATAAAATCGGGCCAGGGCACATTCATCATTTGGACTATGGCAGCATCATTATGGGGGCATATGACGCGGCCCGACGACCGGCCAACATCTCACCCACTTTAGAGGCGATCGCGGCAGATTTCACCCAGGCCGGTATCAAGGTTGACCTGACAGCAGATTTGTACCGGGCTCGCTGGCAAAAGCTCGTGTGGAATGTGCCGTTCAACAGTCTATCGGTCATCCTCAACGCCACCACGACGGCTATGATGGCGGATCCGTATGCTCGCCAACTCGCCGCAGACTTGATGGCAGAAGTGATTGCGGCGGCCCATGCCTGTACCCAGCAAGCCACCCCGGAGCCGCCCCGCCAACTGCCAGACGCAATCGCCGA
>CAZLYS010000206.1:0-7356 GCA_964563415.1 uncultured Halomicronema sp. | reverse complement strand
CTGAAACGCTGAAACTGTCTAAGTTTCTAAGAAATTCAAAGATTAGTGACCACTCGTTATTAGCCAAACGCCGGATAGGAAGGCTTACAGGAAAAGTCCACATTCATTATTGGCCTCCATGTCATTACTCAATAAGTAGAAAAATTCAATTTCTTAGAGTCGAATGCGTACACTCAATGCTTCAACTCCTAAGACTACCTTTGTTTTTCATGAAGATATTCAAGAAAATGGTTTTCAATCATGAAGATTTTATTCATGTCGCCTTAAAGGCTACTCATGACTGCAATTAGACTGCTTAATAAAAATCCTCCTTATCTTGTCTTATCTCACTAGGCGCAATCATTAATGGCTTTTGCCTTACGTGCCAGATAGACACCAAAATCGGTAAGATATCTTTCATCTGACAGCAAGTTTCAAAATATTTCAGTCTAATCAAAGAAAAGAGATCGCTAACGAAAGGCGGCTATTGTATAAGTAATTAATCAGTGAATTTGAAGCTATATACGGATACGAGGAATTCAAATAAGCTTACTGGTTTTTCTCTAAAAAAGAGGAAGATTTTCCGATTGCTGTCCTGTTTACAGGTAAAACTACTCATCCAAAATGGGTTCATAAGCTTGGCGAAATCGAGCCTATCCAATCAGATAGACGAGATCTAGATATCCCAAACCACAAAAGTTTATAGAGCGATCGCCCGTCTTGATGCCCTCGTCAAAGTGGTACTTGAGCATTCCTGTGAGGGCTACTCCGGCAACCCTCTTGGTAGATTTTGACGACTAGTTTAGAAGGACTAACTGGATTGGCCAGTGCTTTAAATCCCTGTATCCGTTAACGCTAAGGAGTTGCGATGGGCAAGATTGAGACCCTCCACAAAGACCAACAACTGCTACAGTCAGCCCCCCAAGATGTCTTGCAGCTTCTGACGCTGGTGCCACAGTCCTTTATTGACTTGGCCAAAGAATATGGCTTTGAGCGACACCAACGGATTTACGCCTGCCCGGTAAATTTTGAGGATAACGCTCGTCCCTGCCCGAGCTTTTTAGAAGACTGGTTAGGAGACGGCTAACAGTACGACGAATCAAACCCAGTGGTGAGTAGTGAATCAAGTCCAGTTCTGAAATCATGCGGATATCGCCATCCGCCGATCAGCGCAAACCAATCCAATTACTGAAGGCGCTTGCCAGTCAGACCAGCATTGCTAATCATCGGCGGAGATTCTAGTGCCCATAGCCAAAGCATTTTGACTTGTGACTCACTCACGCTTTAGGCCGCAGTTACCTGCCCTACGGCTAAAGACTACTGCAATAACCGTTACAGGCTACGGATGCCTAAAAGTGTAAATTTTTGTGGTTTATCCACATCAGCCAAGTAAGTTAGCAATGATGTCGGTATCTTTGCACATCGTCACAGAAGTAGCCTGATGACAGCAGTTCATCGTGATTAGAGCTAATATTGACGGAATTCTGGGGCTCTTCAAAACTTTGCTGAAGAGGATTTCTACAAAGTTTTGCTCAGACCTTCAGGGTGATTCCCCTCACGCTATGTAAGGAGAAATAAGTTAGATCAGCTTAAGAAGATCATGCCTTTCCCTTGATCTACTACTGTTGTTGGGCTGGAGATGACCAACAGAGTAGCTAGCGTCTGAGGTTTCTAAATAGCCTCATGACATAGCTATATCCCAACGGCTAACAGGCTTATGCCCTACAGCATGGACCTGCAGTCAAGGGCTGTTGTTGGCAATACCTTTGATGCATCGATTTTCTGAATTTTGTGGTTTGCAGTCGAGAGAGTTAGTCGTGCAGATGCCTGATACCGGTTCCGTGGGGGAAATCATTGCGGTTGATACTGAGATTGTGGCAGTCACTGTCTATCCTGAACAAGCACGGGTGACGCGCCAGGGACAGTTGGAGGTACATCAATCACAGGTAGTAACTTTAGATATTGGGCCCTTGCCAGCGACGCTAACCCCTCCCAGCATTCAGGCTTATGCCCGAGGCACGGCCCAGGTCACAGTGCAAAAACCGATGCTGAAACCCCTGTTCCGCAATGATGAATGGCGACATCAAGAACGCGAACTGAGCGATCGCTTTCAACAAGCAGAAGCCGATTTTTACCTATGTAAAGACACTATTGCTGGGCTGCAGCAACAACAGGCATTTTTGCAATCGCTAGCAGATAAATCTGCTCGCACCTTAGCTCAAGGACTAGCCCAACAAACGACCGACCTGGCTCAAGTTTCAGAATTCACCAGCTTTTTAGAACAAAAGCACCAGCGCATCAGTGAAGCGATCGCCGTTCAAGAGCGCCGCAAGCAGAACGTGGATCAGCAACTGCAACAGGCCCGTCAAGTCTTGCAACTGTTTAAGGCCAGTGGCAAAACACCGAAGTACCACATCCTATTGCCCCTAGTTGTGCAGCAACCGGGTTTCGTGGAACTCAGCATTGTGTATGACGTTACCGAGGCAAAGTGGCAACCGGCCTACGATGTGCGCCTCCAAGCTGGTCATCCAAGTTTGCAAATTGATTGCATTGCTGAGATCCAGCAAAACACGGGTGAAGATTGGCAAAAAGTTGATCTCAAAGTTTCAACCGCGGTGCCTGACAAGACACCGGCGATTCCCGATGCGAGTCTGCCGAGCCTGCAATCTACTTTTGAGGCTAAGGACGAGAAGTCCTCGGGCGGGAGTCGACTGCACGGTAAGTCTGGCAAAGCAGTCCTAGATGAAGCCTATCGCATGCTTGGTGCGCTGCCGGGGAGCGAGATTCCACCGCAAAAAGAAGAAGACAGTCTGGTAGACACCATGCTGCAGCCTGCCAACGCCATTATTTGCTTTGTGGCTCCGGCTCCGGGAAAGGTGTTCAGTAATGGCGAAGTTCACCGGGTACCGGTCGGGCAGTTGCAGCTAGAGAGTCGATTGACCTATGTTGCGTTGCCCCAGCGTTGTAGCTCGGCGTATCTCTGTGCAGCACTGACCAATCCACCCGATAAGTGGCCACTTCTGCCAGGAACCGCGTATCTCTTCCGCGATGGCGGGTATGTGGGGGCTGAGACTTTTGAATATGTGGGGCCTGGGGCGTCCTTTCAACTCAGTTTGGGACTGGATGAGCGGGTGCCCATTCAGCGGGAGCTCGTAACTCAAAAAACCGAGTCTAATCAAACAGGACGCGATCTGAGGGCCTATCGCTTAACGATAGGCAATCCGTTTGACCATGCCATTGATGTCACGGTGATTGAGCAAATTCCCATTAGTCGCTCGAAGGAAGTGGTTGTGCAAATCACCCATGCTGAACCATCCACTAACCTTGGGCAAGCAGGTCAATGTCAGTGGATGCTTCAACTGGCACCACAGACATCGGAGCACATTGTTTATGAGTATGAGGTCAAGTACCCACCTGATGCCACACTCAAGAATTTGAGCCCTTAAACCGGTCATTGAGACTGTGTAGAATGCGATCACCAGTTTGCATCGAACCCGTTCTTTGGTAGCAGAAGCCTGAATCGACCTTTTCGCTATGGCATGTGGCGGCAATGGCAGCTGGGATAACAGTTACTCGGTCTTTAGCGCCTGCATCAGGGTATTAGGAATCACTGAATCATCCCAGGTATCGGGAAGTTCGCCCATTCGGACGATCACTAAATCATAAGTGGGCAACACAAAGACCCGTTGCAATCCCCGCCCGTCGAGATGAAAACCGAGTGGATCAAGGTAGGGCACGGTGGCAGTGGTTTCAATGTTGGGATGATCAGCGGTGCGAGCTTGGACCCAGATATGTTTCCCAAAGGTAGATTCCAGTAGCGAAGGGATCAACATCGTAGTCAACCAATCAGCGGGAATGACTGATAAGCCGTCCCATTGCCCTTGATTGAGCAGCAGTTGCCCAATCCGCGCCCAATCCCTCAAGGTGGCAAACAAGCAACAAAAAGTTTTGGGAAAGCCGTTAGGGCGATCAAGCCACACACTGCCAGATTGAGCCCCAATAGGTTGCCATAATCGAGTCGCCAGGTAATCGGCATAGGCGATGCCAGTGGCCCGTTGCAGCACAATCGCGAGTATCTGACTATTGACATTGTTGTAGTCAAAGACTTCTCCCGGCGGTCGCACATTGGGGATGCTAAGGGCAGTTTTTTCGATATTCGAGCCGATGTAAAGATGGACCAAATCCGAGGTTGGACTCGTAGTGCTACGTTCATTGCGCAGGCCAGATTGCATATACAGCAGGTCACGTAGAGTGATCTGGGCGCGATCATCCCGTCGCCATTCGGGTAGATAATTGGCCGCTGGGTCGTCGACAGACGCGATCGCGCCCTCGGCAATTGCCTGCCCAATCAAAAGTCCCAGCACACTTTTTGACATAGACATGGCGTTGAATTGGGAGGTCTCGTCGTAGCCCTGCCAGTACTGTTCCAGCACAATTTCGCCCTGGTGCATGACCAACAACCCAGTGGAGTTACGTTGTTCGGCATAATTTGCCACTGTCGTCAGAGCCTTAGCCAATTCTGGAGAGGGAGATTGAGTAGCCACAGGCAATGGGGCACTCTTAACGCCAGCGACCACAGCTTGAGGGCGGTACCAATCTACCGCCATGATTGGTTGCTCGGGGTAAGTCAAGGCACGGTGAATGAACCGCCAGTCAGGCAAGATCAAGGCTGCAGCCAGGGCGATCGCGGTCACGAGCAACACTAGACGGCGTCGACGTTTACGGACAGGCATAAGCGGGGGAAGAGAACAGTGACAGTTGCTGGGAACAGGAGGGGATGAGAACGTAAAAGTCGGCACTCACAGGCTGAGGTCTAAATTTGTGACAAACGTGGGCTTGAACAGCGATCGCCGATGAAGAGACCAGCGGTAGAAACCTGATTGAACAATCGGTTTAAGTGCTTAGCCGCAAAGGAGACAACTAATTACGTTAATCTTCCACCATCGAACCCAACAATTTGACTATTACGATTTTATTGTCGCCGCCATAAACTGAAAACTATGCAGACCATCTCTGGACTGAGATCATGACTCATCTCCATCCCTCCCCTTCACAGAGCTGGATTGCGCGTTGGTGGCAGTCTCTCGGGCCGTTTGCTCGTACTTTGATCATTGTGCTCGCCGCCCCATTGATGGTGCTGAATGTCTGGGCCTTTGCGCAGATTTTTGACTATTTTCGCGAAATCTTAGTGGCGGTGATCATCGCTTCGCTGTTGGCGTTTTTGCTCGGGTATCCCGTTGGGTGGCTGCGCCAGTTGGGGATTCGGCAGGGTATTGCCTCTATTTTGGTGCTGTTGGGTGCGATCGTGATTTTCCTCACCGTTGGCATCACCATTTTGCCCCTGGTGATTGAGCAAGCTCAGCAGTTGGTGACCAAGCTACCCGAGTGGTTTGACTCTGGCAAAGGGCAGCTCTTGACGCTCGATAGCCGTTTTGAAATCTGGGGATTGCCATTCAATCTAGATGGGTTGATCAGCCAAATTAACGATCGCCTGAAGGTCCGGTTTGAAGCAATCGCGGGAGAAGCCCTAAACCTCACGTTTGGGGTGGCCCTCTTCACCGCCAATAAACTGGTCGATGTCGTACTGGCAATCGTGCTGACCTTTTATCTGTTGCAGCATGGTGATGATGTTTGGGGCAGCATTGTCAGTTGGCTCCCCAGCAAAATTCAACACTTGTTTTCCGAAACCCTGCGCCTAAGCTTTCGCAATTACTTTTTAGGGCAATTTGTCGTGGCCTCACTCATGGGTACCACGCTGACGGTCATTTATGTCTTGCTGCAAGTACCCTTTGGCCTGTTGTTTGGCATCACCATTGGATTAGCCGCGTTGATTCCCTTTGGCGGCACCGTCAGCATTATTGTGGTCACACTATTGGTAGGGCTACGCGACATTAGTATTGCCCTCAAGGTGCTGCTGGTCTCGGCTCTAGTGCAGCAACTGGTCGAAAATGTATTGGCCCCACGGGTGTTGGGCAGCTTTACCGGCTTGAATCCGTTTTGGGTGTTTATCGCACTGCTGTCAGGGGCGCGGGTCGGTGGTCTGCTGGGCGTTATTGTGGCCGTGCCGATCGCCGTCGTGGTCAAAGAAGCATTGATCGCCATTCGCATTGCGCGTCAAGGGAAAGAAGGCGAGACCGAATTATCCTCATCGCCCAATACACTTCCCAGCAGCAACGAACTAGACGCGGCAACATCAGATCATGCTCCAGTGATATCAACGCCAGATGAGGCGGGTGAGGCAACTGCAAGGAGACTCGAGTAATGCATATCTGGGTCGATGCCGACGCCTGTCCCCGTGTGATCAAAGAAATTATTTTCCGGGCTGCCCGTCGAGTCGGCGTGGCGACTACCCTCGTAGCCAACCAGGAACTCCAAATTCCCGCTTCGGATTTTATTGATGCGGTGCAGGTCAAAGCGGGCTTAGATGTGGCCGACAGCTACATTGTGCAGCACCTCACTGCCGGAGACTTGGTCATCACTGCCGATATTCCCCTAGCGGCAGATGCGATCGCTAAAGCCGCCTATGCCCTCACCCCCAGAGGGGAATGGTTAGATCGCGGTATGATTCGGCAGCGCCTCTCCATGCGGAACTTCCTGGATGAGTTACGCAATAGCGGCGTCGAAACTGGGGGGCCTCCACCATTTCACACCCGCGATCGCGAAGCCTTTGCGAATCAGTTGGATCGGTTCCTCGTCAAGCATGCCTAGGGTCGCCTCTAGTTGGCAGTGGGCGGCTAGATCAAGAGGGATATGGCCTAACGGAACTCTTGCTAGGGCGGAGTTTACTCCTTAACTATCCAAGCTGCGGCTACTCATCCTTAGCTTGCTGACAGACCTCTAATCATCACTATCAAAAGGGTTCAGGGTTTAGAAGCCCACAATTATGAAGCTGGCCTCACGAATACTTGAAATATCGCTATACTCCGCGCAAATACCGAGACGAGACTTGATTGCCTCGGGCAAACTAAGAATGTATTTCTGGGAAATCAGTTGGCGCTATGACCTCTCAAAATCTTACTCTTGCCCTAGCTGAGTTACAGGCCCGCATGGTCTCCACCGGCACGATCAGCGACATTCATCGTCGGGTGCTTTCGCAAGCGCTCGGTTCACCTAACCTAGAGGAATCTGAGCGGTTGGCCATTGATCGCTTACTGTTAGGAGGGCATAGAGATCGCTGCTCCTATCCTCAGCAGTAACGGACTTATCAGTTACGGCTAAAGGCATCACCTTTAACTCTGTCGTTTGAACATCAGGGGCTATCGACTCTTCTCAAGGTTCTAGTTCCGCCGGTTGAGCAGAATCGATAGTTCATTTAAAGGATTTATGGATGAACGATGCCTTAAATGCCTAAACGCTGGTATACCTCATCCAGATTCC
>CAZLYS010000205.1:5963-7374 GCA_964563415.1 uncultured Halomicronema sp. | reverse complement strand
CCAGCACTTCATCAGCGGTATCGGGCAACTCAGCCGTCGTGCCGACTTGTTCAATGACGTTATCGCGCACCCAGAGCGCTCCCTGACGGATTTCTCGTTGCTCATCGTCAAAGGTCGCCAGCGTGTGGATGTTTTTGACCAGCAGAGTTGTCACGCAATTACCCTCTCAATGTTGCCAGCTGGTGTGATCGGTTAAGGCCCTGACTTGAGACCAGCGCAATCGCCCAATCATACTGCTTTGTATACAAATTAAATGTATTGGAGTAGCTAAAAAAATCCGACTCCATGTGACTAGCCAGTCCTCACCATGAGACCTCAAATCTCCACGATAATGACTGGCTTTGATCACGGCGCAACGATTGGAGAGAATACGTGGGGCCAAGTATTTAAAGGCGATCGCAAAGAATCTCCAAGATCTTATATCGAACGTATGGTATAAAAAGACATGCCTAAAGTTGTTGACCACGATTGCTATCGACGTGAATTGCTGACCCAATGTCTCTCGCTGTTCTCAGAGAAGGGATTTCGCACTGTCACTATGCGGCAGATTGCGACCAATCTGGGTGTTTCTACTGGGACGCTCTATCATTACTTCCCCAATAAAGAGAGCATCTTTGTGCAATTGGTTGAGGAGTACTGCAGCAAAGATGTTGCTGAGTTTTTTGCCCAAGCGCCAATGCAAGCGACCCTCGGGGAAAAGCTGCAAGCCGTTATGGCATTTTTTCTCGCTAAATATGAGGCTTATCAGCAACAGTTCTGGATTTGGATCGACTTTTATCAGCATTGTCGGCACCTTGGCCAAGCTGGCGAAACCGTATTCCAACAGTTCTGGCAGCAAACTCATCAACCGTTGATGGCCTATTTACGGCTCCCCACTGAGCAGGTGGATTGCCTACTGACGTTTTTTGATGGCCTACTTTTGCAATGTCTGTATGGGCGCAGTGAGGACGAAATTATCTGTCAGGCCCAAGCGTTTATTGCTTTGTGCAGTACCTGGCAAGAGATCGAGCCGACGGCTGAGGTCGTCGGCTCGGAAGAAGGAGTCAAGAAGATCGACCATGATGTTACCGGTAGGAGCAAATAGGGATGCTTTTCTTAAATGAGGTGGCACCTGATCTATGGACAGCCACTCAGTCACTTCGATTTTTGGGCCTTGAAGTAGGCTGTCGGATGACGGTGGTGCGTTTGCCCAATGACGAAATTGTGCTGATTTCTCCACTGCCGCTCAAAAATGGCGATCGCGCTTTATTAGACACCCTGGGTACTGTTCGCCATTTGATTGCCCCCAATCGCTTTCATCATCTTTATTTTGGCGAGGCGCAAGCCCTGTATCCCCAAGCTCAGGCTTGGGGCGTTGATGGACTCGCCCAAAAACGGCCCGATCTCAGGTTTGATGACACGCTCGATCAAC
>CAZLYS010000205.1:0-5927 GCA_964563415.1 uncultured Halomicronema sp. | reverse complement strand
TTTCAAGAGTTTGCCAGTATTACCCCCCAAGGGATTCAAAATCTCCATGAAACGGTGTTTTGGCACCAGCCCAGCAAAACCGTCATCCTCACTGATATCGCTTTTAACTTCGACGAAACCTTTCCCTTTACATCTCGGCTAGCGGCCCAGGTTTTGGGGAGTTACCAAACGCTCCGCCCTACCCGGCTAGAAAAGTGGGGCAGCTTTGATAAAGAGGCCGTTGAACAATCCATTCGCCAAGTGTTGGATTGGGAGTTTGATCGCGTTATTCCGGGGCATGGCTCCATCGTCGAGACCCACGGTAAAGCTCAGCTTAAAGCCGGGTACGAATGGTTGTTGGGGCGATCGCTAGCGCCGCAGCAAAACCTGGCTACCCTCGGTGACCGTTCCCGTTAGTGTCATGGCAAAGGGGAGGCCGTTCTCCGTGCTCGCTAACCGTGACGGAACTGATAGGATCAGAGTCAATCTCTAAACACACCATCATGCTGACGATCGCCCTCCCCAAGGGAGCCCTGCTCAAAGAAAGTATTGCCCGGTTTCAAGCCATTGGCTTAGACTTCAGTGCCTTTCTCGATAAGTCCAACCGGCAACTCCAAATTACGACGCCCAATGGTCAGGCCCAGGGGTTGCTGGTGCGAGCGCAGGATGTGCCGGTCTATGTGGAATATGGTCAGGCCCAATTGGGTATCGTCGGTTATGACGTCTTGCGAGAAAAGCAGGCCAATGTGGCTCAACTGGCTGATTTAGCGTTTGGTCACTGCCGCATGTCGGTTGCCGTGAAAGCGTCTAGTCCTTATCGTTCGGCATTAGACTTACCTGCCCACTGTCGCGTCGCGTCGAAATTTGTAAACTGTGCGCGAGCTTATTTCTCTAGTATTGATCTGCCCGTCGATATTGTGCCCCTGTATGGCTCAGTCGAGTTGGGGCCCATTACCGGCATGTCGGAAGCGATTGTGGACTTGGTGTCGACAGGGCGCACCCTGCAGGAAAACAACTTGATGGAATTAGAAGTGCTGTATGAAAGCACTGCTCGGTTAATTGCCCACCCCATTAGCTATCGAGTCAATGCCGACGGTTTGAGTGACATCATTCATCAACTGCGATCGCCCGCTCTCATCCCCGCCTAACGCTAGCCATCACCCCAAAGTTCCCTACTACGTATACACATCTTGGAACAGACCGCAAAATTCCGCATTGCCCCCCTCAGTCCCCCCAATTCTGGGGGGACTGAGGGGGGCTTTAAGTCCCCCGAACTTGGGGACTTAAAGCCCTCCGGGCATACAAGAAAAGGGGGCGAGTAGACTGTCAATGACGATTCACGCAACTTGTGTGTATCAGGTAACCCCAAAGCTCCTGAGGGATTTCGTTGCCTACGATACAGTGGAAAGAGTCCGATTCAAGATCGTTAGGGTTAGCTAGAGACCCGCGATTGCCCCCCCATTGCTCTATGACATCAGCCACTTACCCACCCAAGAATTCGCCTCAGCAGACCAACACCGCCATTCGAAACAACGATTGGCGGTTATTTTTGCGGTTATGGCCTTACATTCGAGCACAGCGTCGCTATCTGTGGCTGCCGTTTGTCTTACTTGTGCCGCTGTCTCTCGCTAATGCCCTACAGCCGATTCTGATTGGGCAGGCGATTTCGCTGATTCGCCAAGAGCCCGTGGCTTGGTTTTTAGTCGATCGCACCCTGCAAGGGGGGCTCAACATCCTAGTTGGCTTGCTGCTGGTCACGGTCGCCGTCCGGTTGACGCTGGATGGCTGGCAAAGCTTTTTAGTGCAAAAAGTAGGACAGCGCATCACGGCTAATATTCGCAATGATCTGTTTACCCATGTGACCTCCCTGGCGGTTCGTTTCTTTGATCGCACGCCGGTGGGCAAACTGATTACCCGACTCACAAGTGACGTCGACGCGTTAGGCGACGTGTTTTCTACCGGGGCGGTGGGGATTTTCAGCGATCTGTTTTCCATCGGGGTCATTGCGGTCGCCATGTTTTGGCTGCAGTGGCAACTGGCCCTGATGTTGATCGCGATGCTGGTACCTGTAACCTGGCTGATCATCTACTTTCAGCAGCAGTATCGCAAAGCCAACTACCGTGCTCGAGAAAAGCTGTCAGAATTAAACGCTGCCCTGCAAGAAAACATCATGGGCATCGAGGTAGTGCAAATGTTTCGCCGCGAACGCTTCAATTCCGAAGCCTTTCGGCGAACAAATCAGCAGTATGTGCGCGCCATCGATAAAACGATCTTTCACGATTCAGCGGTGTCGTCCACTCTAGAATGGATTGCCCTCGTGGCGATCGCTGGGGTGCTCTGGCTTGGGGGCTACTTGGTCATGCAAGAATCCCTCACCTTTGGGGTGTTGGCCTCATTTATCTTGTTCGCCCAGCGACTGTTTGACCCACTCAGACAATTTGCGGACAAGTTCACCTCTATCCAAGCAGGTTTCACAGCGGTTGAACGCATTACCGATCTGTTCAACGTACCCGTCGAAATTCAAGATCCTGGCCAACTGCAAATGTCTCAGGCGTCCAGCACCATTCCTCCAGCGGCTAAGGTTAATGGTTCGGGGCATGCCCCTTTAGCTGAGGCGATCGCGGTCGATCAGTCCGAACCCGGTGCCGCATTAGTCAAAGCCTCAGAAATCCGTTTTGAGCAGGTACTGTTTGGCTATAAACCTGAGGAATACGTCCTTAAAGATCTCAATTTCACCATTCACCCCGGCGAAAAAGTGGCTCTAGTGGGTCCGACCGGAGCGGGTAAAAGCTCAATCATTCGTTTGCTCTGCCGCCTCTACGATGTGAGTCAAGGCGAAATCCGCTTAGATGGTGTCAATATTCGTGACCTGCCCCAGGCCGAGTTGCGGCGACGGATGGCCGTCATTTTGCAAGACGGATTTCTCTTTGCGGGCGATGTCAAAAGCAATATTACCTTGGGCGAAGACTATCCTCTAGAGGCCATCAAAGAAGCTGCGGCGAAGACCAACGTCGCTCAGTTCATTGAGCAACTCCCCCAAGGCTATGACACCCTGCTGCGAGAGCGGGGCACCAATCTCTCGGGCGGGCAAAAGCAGCTCCTCGCCTTTGCTCGCGCCGCTATCCGCAATCCCGGTATTTTGATTCTTGATGAGGCGACGGCTAACCTAGATGTCGGCACCGAGGCGCTCATTCAAGACGCCCTCGAAAAACTGCTCGAAGACCGGACTGCAATCATCATTGCCC
This sequence comes from uncultured Halomicronema sp., assembly GCA_964563415.1. Classification (GTDB taxonomy): domain Bacteria; phylum Cyanobacteriota; class Cyanobacteriia; order Phormidesmidales; family Phormidesmidaceae; genus Halomicronema. The sequence goes on along the minus strand of CAZLYS010000205.1, from coordinate 2,703 downwards.
ACCGTCTTTCAACCATCCGCAATGTCGATCGCATCCTGGTGCTCAAACAGGGTGAGCTAATTGAACAGGGCAACCATGAGTCACTGCTAGCACAAAACGGCCTCTATGCCAGTCTCTATAAACTGCAAATGCTAGAAGGCTAGGGCGTGTTATCAACCATTGCAGTCTAAGCTTAGGTTAGGACACTCTTGAAGAGGCTGCTATCTACCTATCGCTATGCCAGCCGCCGACAATATCGACTTGCGAGATAAAGCCTGCCGCCGTTGACCGAGGTGAGCTGAAGCCCTATCTCGGTCAAACCCTAACTCAATTTGCTGCCTACAGGATGCGGTTGATGACGCGTTAGAAAACTGTCCTAACCGACTCCTCAAGCGCAATACCTCTAACTAACTCCAGCACATGATGGAGATAAGTAACTGGAGATCGCTCCTCACCAGATCTCTGGTATCAGTCGATAATGCACTTTATGGGTATACGCTTTATAGCCCGGAAGTTCTTTTTGCAACGTGCGGTCTTCAAGTGTGGTGCGAAAGATGAGGGATAGCGTAGACAGCAGAGCAGGGACGAATGCCCACCAGGAACCAAGTAGGAGGGGCATCGCCAATACTAGGCCGAGGATGATGGCGATATAGCCGGGATGGCGAACAATACGGTAGGGACCAGACTCGATTACTTGATGGTCGCGATCGCTCTGAATTCTCACAGTTTTTTCAAAAAATGGGTTGATGGCCATCGACCAGGTGATGACGGCCACAAAAAATGCGTATAAGGCCGCACCCACCAGCCACCACCAAGGCGACATGGTTGACCCGCGATCGCGCACATCCAGGGCGGCCACGAGCGGCACAGCGAGAAAAGTTATCCCAAAAACCGTGAGTACAATCAGATCCCAGGTTTTTGTGCCTTTACCCAGCTCTCCCCGGCGCTTCATCAGCTCCGGGTTTTTGCGCCATAGGTAAGGGGCGCTGATCAGTCGGCCCAGTAACAGCAGCCCGATCAAGGCCCAGCCTCTCCACCAGTCCCACCGTCCGACCAACCAAAATACGCTGACTACAACCAAGATTGTGGTCAGAGCGCCGATGATCTTGGCACGTTTCATCATGACCTCCTACCTGCATAACTGCGGGTATCCCTGCTGAGTTCTTGAATATGGCTTGGGGCAATGGTTACTGAGTGAGTCAGTATCGATGAATCGGGAATGCCCAAACTGCGACTTAGTGAACTTGGCGCGACTTGAAGGAATAAAGTTTGGTCAAGATCGCGATCGCCAGCAAACCCATTCCCGCAGCAGTAATGTGTTGTGACACGCTGGGCGGCAGCAAAATATCGGCTGTGTCTGGCGAATACTGGCGATTGACCAACAGCCGAAGCGGACACACCCAATCGAACGTCAAAAACACGCCTGTTTCGATCAGAACGGAAAGATAGGCGATCGCGAGCCACCGGGTCTGCTTGCCGTAGACGTGACAGTAAATCATGTAAAACAGGCAAGCGAACATATAGATCGTGATCGTCAAATGCAAGAGTTGGATCAAAAACAGCAGCATCTCCACCCCATTGCCTGATGGGCGCAATCATCACGGCATCGCCTTGAACGACAAAAGCCCGGCCCGACGAGTCAGGAGCCAGGGCATCAGGGCAAACAGCGCCAGCATCAGGATGTATACAATGCCCGATACCGGATCGCGGTTGGCAACATACTCCGCGATCGACAATCCCTGAAGTTGCAGCACCACTGTAAACTCAGTCAGCAGCAAACACCCCAGAGCCACTAGCCCCAAACCTAAGCGCGTCCATCCTCCCGGTGGCACCGCCAACCAGCGCACCACCCACATCGCCGCTAAGATGGTTGCGACCAGCATCAACGGCATTTCCATCAGTTCCGCCCCTCTAGGGCCAAAGCGGGGAACGGCCCACAGCACGCGCACAGTCCCCAGTACAAACCCCACAGCAAATACCGCCGCAAAATACAGCAGTCCCGCCTGGAGGGTGAGCCCTAATGTGGCTAATTGAGAGCGAAATTGTGGCTGAGCAAGCTGGTTGGTAGGCATGACAGGCGTATTCCTTGCAGAAGGTGAACAGCAAGTTAGGAAGCGTCGTCGTCAGCCTCGGCATCCGCTTGACGCTCGACCACTACTGTCAAATGAGCCACCATGGCCCCAATTACCCCCAGTGCGGCAACCACTGGAAAAAATGCCGCCCCGACCGCCCCACCAATGACACCTACGGTTAAAGGAATTTCAATTAGGGTATGACCGCTGTCATTTTTGATGATGATGCGGCGGATATTGCTTTGATGAACAAGATCTTTGATTTTGGCCACTAGCGCATCGCCTGAAATCTTGAACTCCTCTACCGTGACGCGTTCTTGGGGGTTGTCTTGAGTTTCAGAGTCAACTACTTCAGAGGCCGTCGTGTCCACGGTTTGGGTGATTTCTTCAGTTGGCATCGTCATAACGCAGTTTCCTCACTGGGCTACACCTCAACGGTACCGACAACTTATGAGGAACCTGTGATGATCCACTTAAACTGGGACAATCCCTAAGACGCCTAAGATGGCCACAATCAATCCTGCCACGCCCAGCAGCCCCAGATATTTGAGTTCTTCTCTCAAGTAACGAAAAGCACTAAAAAAGGAAAAAAACGTGAAACTGACATCTTGCAGTATCTCAAGACGGTCTCACGCTGCGACAGGAATACGAG
>CAZLYS010000204.1:0-7383 GCA_964563415.1 uncultured Halomicronema sp. | reverse complement strand
TACACTCTTTCCCTACACGACGCTCTACTTGACTCGCTAGTTCTATCTATTCAGCAGAAGTGGTAGAGGTTTCGGCGGTAAGTGATTGAAGTGTGGAAAGTGCCTCATCGCACCATTTCAGCCAGCCTTGCTCGTATTGGATACCATTGCGGAGAGTGAGGTATTGGTAAACCGACTTTGTTGAGAGGGCTTCTGCATCGGGAAAAAAGCGGTCTTCAATCGCTTGATATTCCACTAAGCGCGTCTGGTGCTGCTTGCGATGCTGGCGCAGCTCTTGCAAAATGACAGTCGGCTCAACCACGTAACCCCCAAAGATTTTCACCAGCAGATCATCTTTCAGTGGGCTCAGGTCGCTAGGGGTGCGCATCCACTCAGTGAGCGTCGCTTTGCCCGGGTCAGTGATGGCGTAGAGCTTCTTATTTGGTCGAGTTTCTTGCTCTATCGTTTCTGAGATGATGATGCCGTTGGTTTCGAGTTTGGCCAGTTCTCGATAAATCTGCTGGTGGCTCGCATCCCAAAAAAAGCCGACCGAGCCATCAAAGCGCTTAGCGAGGTCATAGCCGCTGCTGGGGCAGTCTAACAGTGCCACTAAGATGGCATGGGCAAGGGCCACAGTTATTACTCCATTGCATAAGCAACTATGAGCATACATCAGGGACTGTTATGATTCAGTAGCCAAATCCTTACAGAGAGAGGCTAATAACCCTTAGTCTCTGGAATGAATACGAAATCAGTTAAAAGTTTTTGAGATTAATTGATACGTATTCTGGTACCAAAGACTGTCCTGGAGTTTTTTGGACTGCTTCATTGCCCAGTTGAGGGTAATTTACGACTAATCCTCTGTGGCAAGAGTCGCGACACCCATCCAAAATCTGCTTCCACTTGCTCCTCTGCTCCCTGGCCCATCACGAAGGGGCTGCAAATTCACGCCTTTGTGTACTAGTCATCCGTTGTTCGCGGGTTCTCAAATGCAGAATTTTCTGGTGTGATCGGATTGGCAATTTCGATTAGATTGCCGTCTGGGTCGCGCAGATAGATTGACCAAAGTTGGCTCTGAGCGCCCGTTCGTTGCACTGGGCCAAGTTCAATTACGACGCCTGCTGTCTCTAGCACAGTGATGAAATTGTTTATAGGAACGTCGGTCGATAAGCAAATGTCGGCAGAACCCGGGGTTGGGCATTTCGCATGGGGAGCGATAGGGGCTTCAGCGACGTGCAAATTAATTTTCTGATGTCCTATCTGCAAGGCTTTACGATCAGCGCCAAACGTGATGATGGGAATTTGCAAAACCTCGGAATAAAACTTGAGGCTGGCGGTCAAGTCGGTGACCGTTAGAACCAAATGGTCGAGCTGGTAAAAATGCATCGGTTTAGGAATTAAGCGATCGCAGATTCAAGAATCATTAGATAATTTCTAAATTGCTGCATCGCGGAGTGTGTTCGTGAAGTATTTTTTCCTCTCTGAGGGCTGGACGACGGGGCGAATCTGGGAGTTTGGCGGATTATGGGATGAGTTTGCCTGGCAACGCAAACCCCAAATCAAAAAAATGTTGCTCAGTATTATTGAAAACGGTGAAACACTCTGGCTGTATCAAGTAGAAGATGCTGTCTTGATGGTGGAAGTGCGTCCAATCACAGAGTCGACTCGCGCGATTGGGCAAGTTGTACTCAAACGCTTGATGACTGCAGAGCAGGTGTTAGAACGACTCTGCACAGTGGATGATGTCGCGATGGCTTCGTCGGGCAATCTCGATAACTCAAGCTCTAAAACGCTTAATTCCTTTGAGCCGGCAACCGACGCCTAACGTAGGATGACCAGTTGTTTAACCGTATTTAATGCACAAACAAGAAAGGCACCGTGAACTGGTCTACGATGCCTTAAGTAATGAGGAGGGTCATCTGAAAGTGACGGATGTTTAGTCGTTGCCAGATCGCTGTGACCAAATACGAGTCGGCAACCCCCAGACGTAAATAAAGCCCTCAGCCGCCCGATGATCAAAGGAGTCATCGGACCCATAAGTGGCTAAAGCTTCGCTATAAAGAGCGCTCTCGGACTGGCGACCGGCAATCGCTGCGTTGCCTTTGTGCAGTTTGATCCGCACTGTGCCAGACACGTACTCCTGCGTGTAATTAACAAATGCATCCAGTGCTGACTTGAGGGGACTATACCAAAGGCCGTTGTAGACTAAACGACTGTAGGTTTCCTCAACTTCGCGCTTGTACTGAGTGACATCAGCAGTCAGGGTCAAACTTTCTAAGTCGCGGTGGGCCGCAATCAAAAGGAGTAGCGCGGGTGCTTCATAAATTTCTCTTGATTTGATGCCGACTAGGCGGTTTTCGACCATGTCGATGCGCCCAAACCCATGTTTGCCAGCGATCTCATTCAACTCTTTCACTAGGGCCGTCATTGGTAACTCTTGACCGTTCAGGCTGATGGGTTCCCCAGCGTTAAAGCCGATTTCCACATATTCTGGCTCGTCAGGAGTGTCCGCGATCGCGGAGGTCATGGCATAGATTTCCTCTAGTGGTTCGGTCCAGGGGTTTTCTAGCGGCCCGGCTTCAATACTGCGACCCAGCAGGTTGTAGTCAATGCTGTAGGGGGATGACTTTTTTACAGGAAAGGTGAGGCCGAATTTTTCCCCATAGGCGATCGCCTCTTCGCGACTCATGCCCCACTCACGAGCCGGAGCCAATACCTTCAGATCAGGATTCAGCGCGCCAATGGCCACATCAAAGCGCACCTGGTCATTACCTTTACCCGTACAACCGTGGGCTACGGCATCGGCATTGCACTGGTGGGCGGCATCAACTAGCAGCTTGGCAATCAACGGACGAGCGAGTGCCGTTGATAGGGGATATCGATTTTCGTACAGGGCGTTCGCCTTAATTGCTGGCACGGCATAGTGCTTGACCAGAGCTTCCTTCGCATCGACTACCAACGACTCTGAAGCCCCTGCCTTCAAGGCTTTTTGCCGGATGGGTTCGAGATCCTCTCCCTGTCCCAAATCAGCTGCCAGCGTAATCACTTCCTTAACCCCAAACTCATTCTTGAGATAGGGAATACATACCGTCGTATCAACCCCGCCCGAGTATGCCAACACCACTCTTTCTGCTCGACCCATCGCTCATTACCCAGTGAAGTCCACAAGCTATACATTCTTGCAGACAAAGGGGCATTTAGCTGACTAAAGCTGACAGATTTTTTGTGGGGTCTTGCCGCCAAGAAAACCAGATAAAGCCAAGTATTGAGCGATATCCCGAGGATTTAGAGTGCGAAATACTTTACGGGAAGAGCGAGCTCTACAGAGTATGGCGCGAGCAATGAAACCCTATAGGCTTTGAGGTGCCGAGCTAAATCGTGAACCGTGTCGCTGCCAGCCATATCGTAGCGCCCCATTGCCCATCTACCCTCATTCCAAATTGTCCAAGCGGCATATAATCCCTTCACTCTCACCTCCCCCCACCCGTCGCGCTGCCTTTTAGAATAGACAGGTGATTGATATTTAAAGGCTCACAGACCACTATGCCAACGCTGCAAGAAATCGCTGCCTACGCTCAAGAGAGTGCCCAAAAGCAGGGAATCCACAAGTACGACGTTTACGGTTCGACGGTGGATGAAACGAGCGTGCAGGTCGATCAAGGAGAACCGAAGCAGGTGAAGGCTTCTCAGCGAGCCAGCGTCATCGTCCGGGTGTGGAATGAGCAGGGCTTGGTGGGGGTGACCACGACCACCGACGTTGATCCTAACGGGATTGATTTAGCGTTGCAGACCGCCGCTGATGCCAGCGCTTTTGGAGCCAAAGACCACATTCCTGACTTTAGTCCCGAGGCGACGGCCCCCACTGCTGAGGTGACCTGTGAAGTTGTGCCGCCCAGCGATGTCCAAGACCTGATTAAAACGCTGGTGAATGCTGAAAGAGAGGTGCTAGAGGCGCATGCCGCGATCGCCTCAGTCCCCTATAACGGGATTGCTCAGCGTCAGGTCGATCGCTTCTATCTCAATAGTGCTGGGGCACAACGGCGAGAGGAGCGCAGCTATGCCTCCCTCTATCTCTACAGCAAGACTGAGCAGGAAGGGAAAAAGCCGCGATCAGCTGGGGCCATGCGAGTGCATCGAGGATTGCCGAATCTGGACGTTGAGGCCTGTATTCAAGAGACGACTGAGAAAACTCTTAGCCATTTGGACTATCGATCAATCGAGTCTGGCAAGTATCCGGTGGTCTTTTCTGCTGAAGCCTTTTTGAGCCTGTTGGATGCCTTTTCCAATATGTTTAATGCGCAGAGTATTTTGGATAACCGTAGTCTTTCCACTGCTGATGCCCTTGGCACCGCGATCGCTACACCGCTGTTGACGGTCTATGATGATGCCCTGCATCCCGAAAATGTCAGTGCTGACACTTTTGATGGCGAGGGCACCCCGACCCGGCGGTTACCGATTATTGAGAATGGGGTGTTGAGCAACTTTATACATAGTGCGGGCACCGCTAAACGGATGGGTGTTCAGCCCACTGGCCACGCCAGCATCGGTGCCAAGGTCAGCGTGGATGCCAATTTTTATCATGTGATGCCAGGGCAACCATCGGAACAGGCCTTGAGTCTAGAAACTGCTGAAAATGTCGTTTTTATCGACGATGTGCAAGCACTCCATGCGGGAGTTAATGCCTTGCAAGGTTCCTTTTCTCTGCCGTTTGACGGTTGGTTGGTTAACAAAGGCGAGAAGGTCAGCATCGAATCGGCAACTGTGGCGGGTGACTTTCGTGATTTGTTGAACTCGATTGTTCATGTAGAAGCAGAGCCGGAAATTACACCTGGTGGGGTCTGCCCACGCATTTGGGTAGAGTCGCTGTCCATTACTGGTGAGGCGTAGTGCTTGCGCCTACAGACGCTAATTCCTCCAGACCGGCTAGGACCTGTTCAGCCGTAGCCGTCCAGCCAATAATGCCCCCCTGAGCCCGTACCATCTCGATTGTGGACTGTTTGAATTCCGGAAAGTAGCTGGCGGTGCCGTCTTCTACTAAGAGGCATTCGAAACCGCGATCGTTGGCTTCGCGCATCGTCGTCTGCACACACACTTCTGTCGTCACACCAGTGAAGATTAAGTGGGTAATGCCCTGCTCTTGCAAAATTGAGATGAGTGGTGTGGCATAAAATGCCCCTTTGCCTGGTTTGGCGATGACGATTTCGTCACCTTGCGGTGCTAGCTCGGGAATAATGCCGTTGCCAGGCTCTCCTAACACCAAAATGCGCCCCATCGGCCCAGTGTCGCCAATTTTGAGGGTACCGCTGCCGCGATCGCGCTTTGCTGGGGGACAATCTGACAGATCAGGTTGGTGTCCCTCAACGGTTTGAATAATTAGCCAACCGCGATCGCGAAATTGCTGTTGCAGTTGCTGCACCGTCGGCACAATGGTTCGCAGGGGACTCACATCGTTGCCCAAGGCTGCGCCAAAGCCCCCAGGTTCCAAAAAATCGCGCTGCATGTCAATGATGATCAGGGCCACGCGATCGCCCGTAGGCAGCACATAGTCATAGGGCTGAGCCGCGATCTGGGCCATCATTTTTCTCCGAGACATCTAGCTGTTTATACCGAGAAATGTGCTGCAGTAGCGTCAATATCAATACTTTCTTGGAGGGCTCAGGCTTATCCCTCAGCGAGCATTTCATGAAAAAACGCTCAGTATTGACGAGGCCAATACCGAGCGCTCATGCTCACATATGATTAACGGAGTCAAAACGCTTTAATTCCGCTAGCAATGTCTTGAGAGTTTTAGCTCCACTTTTGGGCAACAAGTTCAGCTAAATCAACGACGCGCTGGCTATAGCCCCACTCATTGTCGTACCAAGCAACGATTTTCACTAAGTCGCCGCCCAAAACAATCGTCAAGCTTGAGTCCACAATGGAAGACTCATCCGTCTTGCGGTAGTCAATAGATACTAGAGGCAATTCGCTGTAACCGAGAATCCCTTTCAGCTTGCCTTCAGCCGCTTCTTTCATCGCGTCATTAATTTGCTGGGCGATCGCCGGTTTCTCAATCTGCGCCACAAAGTCAACAACGGAAACGTTGGGGGTTGGTACCCGCAAGGCAATGCCGTTAAGCTTGCCAGAAACAGCAGGATAAACCTTCGCGACGGCCTCAGCCGCACCTGTCGTCGTCGGCACGATATTCAAAGCTGCAGCCCGAGCCCGGCGTAGGTCACGGTGGCTCGCATCCAACAAACGCTGGTCACCGGTGTAGCTATGGGTGGTAGTCATGGTGCCTTTGACAATACCAAAGCTCTCATGCAGCGCCTTGACCACAGGAGCCAAGCAGTTGGTGGTACAGCTCGCATTGCTAACCACATCAAATTCGCTGGGATCATAGTCTGCGTCGTTGACACCCATCACAAAAGTACCAATGCCGCTACCTTTGCCGGGGGCGGTAATCAGAACTTTCGACGCGCCTGCTTCAATGTGGCGTCCGGCACCCTCGACACTGCGGAAAACCCCGGTGGACTCGATGACAAGGTCAATGTCCCAGGCTTTCCAAGGCAAATTATTGGGGTTACGGTCAGAGCAGCATTTAATCGTTTTGCCGTTAACAATCAGGGTATCTTCACCCGCTTGGACATCAGCGTCCAGGCGACCCAACATCGAATCGTACTTTAATAAGTGAGAATTGGTATAGGGATCAGAGGTGTCATTGATCGCCACCACCTCAAGTTGACTGTCGTCGCGGGTCAACCAACAACGCAGAAAGTTACGACCAATCCGCCCAAAACCATTAATTGCTACTCTAATCACTGCGCTTTACCCTCTGTGCACTCAAAGACTCAATAGGTAACATTTCCTAAACGGGATTATCATATCGCAAAGCCTGCCCCCATTTATAGCCCCCCGGTCTTAACCCAGGCAGAAACATCCTACTTCGCTGAGCTTGGGGATCAAGCTATCAACGCCCTCGTACAAATGGCCCGGAGGTGTTTCCTTCATCAGACCCGAGGGAGGATTTTCACTTGCTCACCAGGGTTTTGGGTCACGCTTGAAGCATCTAGCGAATGCGTCGAGACTAAGCTTACCTTCGGCGAGTTACAGACTCTTTACTCCCCTTTGACCCTGTCCAAGCTCTTTTAATTTTGAGATGTCTTGCTCTCGCTGTTTTGCATCAGTCTGATTAAATGAGTTACAAGCAGATTAAGGCGATGTGCAACCATTTACCCTCATCCCAGTGGGCTACGGCTTATACATAAGTCATTCTTTAGAACAGGCCTGAGGTTAGATCCCCCTCAATCCCCCTTAAAAGGGAGACATCCCAGTTTGAATCGGATCGAGCCCCCTTTTTAAGGGGGCAGCGACAGCGGGGGATCGACCATCGGCGCTGAGTTCTAGAGATGTGTATAAGCGGCA
>CAZLYS010000203.1:0-7426 GCA_964563415.1 uncultured Halomicronema sp. | reverse complement strand
TCGGGATCAGCCAGTAGATTCAGCTTGATCATCAAGCGGGCGGGCCGACCCTGCTGAGCGTGTTTGGCTTCTCGCTGAATGAGTTCTTGCAGCCGCTGCTTGAGCTGCTCTGGGGCGACCATTAATGTCTGGTAACCAATGTGGTGAGAGCATCCCGTTAAAAAGTTGAACAGGTGGCTCAGATCGGTAGCAATGTCTGGTCGGCTCGTGAGGAGTCCTAAATCTTCGTAGGGCTGCGGGCGATCGGGCAAATAGTCCCCAGTGCCCAGATAGGCATACTGCTGGATGCGGTGAGCTTCACGCCGGGCGACCAGTACGAGGTTAGTGTGGGTGCGGAAGCCAACTACGCCGTAAACCACGTGGGCTCCGGCTTGTTCTAATCGCTTGGCCCAGTGAATGTTAATGGCTTCATCGAGGGGCGCTGTCAGCTCTACCAACACGACAACCTCTTTACCGGCTTTGGCGGCAGCCATCAGCGATCGCACGATGGGGGCATCGACGGCTGTGCGGTACAGAGTCATTTTGATCGTTAGCACGTGATCATCGACAGCCGCCTGGGCCACAAACCTTTCGACCGTATTGGCAAAGGAATGATACGGAAAGTGCAGCAAGATATCTTGTTGGGCAATCTCGTTAAACAAGTTGTCCGTCGGCACAGACGACAGCGCCACAAACGACAATATTGAGGGGGCGGTTTGGGGCCGCAAGGCGACGGGCAATCCGGGTTGCCATGGCGGCGGTAAGAGGTCAGGGCGGGGTAACCAGGCGAGTTCTTTAAGGTCACTCAAGCCGAGCCAGCCTTTCAGGGCATACAGATCAACAGGGGTGTGAGCGAGTTGGCTAGCTAGATGCGATCGCAGCCAAGGGGGCATCATGGTGTCAACTTCGAGGCGCACCGGCTGCCCTTGCTGCTGGCGCTGTTGTAATCCTTCCTGAATGATGTCCATCAGGTTGGCAGTTTCCGAATCCAGTACCCCGAGATCGGTGCTCCGAGTCACCCGAAAAGGATAACAATCCTGAACCACAGCATCGGGAAAGAGGTGGGATAAGTGTGCAGCAATGATCTGCTCTAAGGGCACTGCCATCCAATCCTGAGCCTCAGAAGCACCGCGAAAGGTGATAAACCGAGGTAACACGCGCGGTAATTTAACCCAGGCCAGCTTCTTCTTCCCCGACCGTTCTAACCAGATGGCGAGATTGAGGCGGAGATTCGAAAAGTCTGGGGTGGCCGCATCCGGTTGCGTCACCCAGGTCGCTAATACCGGCATCACCTCATCTTCAAAGCGAGCCTGACAATATTGCCTTTGAGGGGCAGTCAAGTTGTTATAAGTCAAGAGATGAATGCCCTGCTTAGCCAAGTAGGGGCTGAGGTTGCAGGCAAAGTGGGCCTGCTGACGCTCCATCAAAGTTCGCAGGTAAGACTGCAGGCGGTTTAAGCGATCGCCCCGCAGTGCGATCGCCTCTTTACCCACAACATGGCCGGTCAGTAAGGGCATCCGTACCATAAAGTACTCGTCTAAGGCGGCGGCGGCCTGTGCGAGCTTGAGCAAGCGCATCAACGCGGGCTGATGCGGCCGAGCCACCTCATAGGTGAGTCGTCGGTTAAAGGCGATCCAACTGAGCTCGCGATCGAACAAGTGCGGTTCATGGCCGCTAGTGAGAACCTGAAAAGTGGGTGGTTTTGCGGCTCTAGTCAACGGTTTTCAAAATAGCTCGTCTTCGCGTCCTACCCACCACTCGCCTAAATTCATCAAAGCTTGGCGCAGTTCTTCCAGTTCTTTCAAGTAAGCCTCAGGCGCCATCTCAGCTTGGCGCTCTTTGAGTTTGTGCAGCTGCAACTGAATCAACATCCAGGGCTTAGAGATGCTGTCAGTCTGTTCAATATACCGGGCAAGGTCTTTACTATCCATCGAGCCAGCAAATCTGCCATCACGAATGAGCGGTGTTAGCTACTATAGCGACCCAGTTTGCACAATGCACCCCTGCTGGTATACCAACAGGGGTGCATTATTAGCAAAATCGACGGGTGGAATGTTGCTCTAACGTTGCTTAAATGCGTTTAGCCATTCGCGGATTTGCTCAGAGGCAATGTCACGACCACCGAGACCAAAGGCGATCGCGATCGCCACGGCCACAGCTCCAAGTAACAAGCCAAAGGCCAGATTCACAATGTCGGTGGCGACGCCCATTTGCTGTAGCCCCATGGCGGTTACTAACGCAATCAGTGCAATGCGAGCCGACTGAGCCAAGATATTGGCCTGTGCCCCACCCATATTGCGAATCAGGCGGAAAGCCAAGTTGGCAAAGTAAAGACCCACCGCAAAGACAACGACGCCGCTGAGCACCTGAGCCGCGATGCGCAAAATCGCCCGCACGATGTTGGATAGGGTAGCAAAGCCCAGAATCTCGGTCGCTGTAATGGCACCAAAGAGCACAATGCCCACCAGCGCAATCAGGCCGACAACCTCTGAAGGTGAGGTGCTAGCCGTTTGTATGCGGGTAGCCGGTTGGCCTTCGGCATCAATATTATCGACGCGAGACGGTGGGGTATTCAGCTCGGGTAGCCCCAAAATGCTGAGAATGTTATCAAAGCCAGCACTTCTCAATAAGCCTGTCACTAAGTCAGAAACAAACTGGCCGACTATATAAGCCACGGCCAAAACGACACCCGCCATAATGATGCGAGGAATCGAATCCAAAACCAATTCCAGCATGGAAATGGCCGGTCCAGAAATTGCCTCAATATCCAACTCGTTCAGAGCCGCCACCACAGCCGGGATCAAAATCAGCACAAACACAACTGTGCCAGCTAGCTTAGAAAGAGACATGCCCTCTTCAGCTGGGGGAGTGGTGGAAGTCGTACCAATCGCTGAGGGGGGTGGTGGCATGCCGGGGGCTGGAGCTGCCTGACGTGAGCCAGTGGCTGACAAGCCAAAGCGAGCACCAATTTGATCTGCTTGAGTCGCCTGCAATAAGTTTGTGACAATTTTGCGGACAATCCGAGCAATGAACCAGCCTACCGCGAGAATTACGCCCGCTGTTAGAATCCTGGGAATCGCCTGCAGGAAGTTGTTAATCAGCTCTTCGACCGGGGCGAGGAGGCCTGGCAAGTCCAGCGCGCTGAGAATGAGCGGCACAAACAGCAGGAAAATAAACCAGTAAAGGATGCTGCCAATGGACTCGTTAACCACGATGGGACTGCCATCTTCGCCCATCTCTTGCGAGAGACGATCATCTAGGTTAAATCGTGAGAGACCTTGGGTGACCAAAACTTTGACAATCGTGGCGGTAGCCCAAGCCACGGCCAATAGTAAGGCTGCACCGCCAATACGCGGCAGATATTGGAAAATTTCTTGCAGGAAGTCGTTGAGCGGTTCAGAGACGACCTCTAGCTCTAGGGCATTAAGGAAAGCCACTAGCGTAAAGATCAAAATGATCCAATAAACAGCGGTTGCAACCCAAGTCTCGATTGGGACATCGCGGTCAGGCGCTTGACCCATCACCATATTGGTGAGGCGATCGTCCAGAGTCGTCCGCTTCAAAATACCTTTGGTAATCGAGGCCGCAACAGTGGCGACAATCCAACCGGCGATCAGAATCACGATCGCCCAAATTAGGCTGGGTAGAAATGAGCCTAGCGTAGTGCTCATTTCACTAACAAAACTTTCTAAAGGCGCCATATTCACTTGGCCTATGGCAGTAGGGATCTCCAGGGGGGAAGATACCCCAAGGGGTACAGGTAATAAATTGAGACTGACTGTCATGGTTCCTGAGATACGATTTTGGGGCTAATTCGCTTTATTTTGGGCGGCAAGGCACAATTTGCTCGACCCAGATTCCATCGAGTTCGCTCATGGAGCTATATTTGCGTGAAATCACTACAAACACAAGTTAAGAACAATTTTTTTATGATGAAAGATCTGAGACTTGCATAAGTGATGTCTATGTCTGCTCATTAAAAGTTAGGAATTTATCAGAAATTGCCATTGCATGGCTTTGTGAAGATAACTGCATCAGTTCTTGGATCTCAGCAAATATCTGTCTGGTCTGAGGTTCAAACTGTGTTAGAGCCGTCTTGGGTCAACCTGCTGTGATGCCAGATATGCTTAACCCATTGACACTGTGGGGTGGTAATGACGAATCCGGCTCAAGTTTTTGAACAATCCGTTCAAATTGCGACAAGTGCCACATTAGTAGAGCATTGCATTACTGATCGAGAGCTGATGCATCGATGGCTCAATCCAGCACTTCGTTGTGAACCATTAGGAGACACTTGGGACACTCACTTAGGGGGGCAAAGTCGGTTTGTTATGCAGGTGCCTGTGATGCGGCCAACGTTGATGAGTACCGTAGTCGAACGCGCTCCCGGATTAATTGTGTGGGAGTTTGACGGTTTTTTTGCGGGGCGCGATCGCTGGGAATGCCAACCTAATAATGGCGGGACGCGACTCCTCAACCGGTTTGAGTTTACGATTCCTAATCCGCTCGTGGCATTTGGCTTCCAGACTTTTGCGGCTAAGTGGACGAAGCGCGATATGGAGGCTCAACTGCAGCGCCTCAAGCAGGTGGCGGAGCGACAGCAGCTTTTGCAGAAGAGTCGGGTTTGAGGGGGCTAGGTACTAGGAGGCAGGCTGGTTAGTGGGTAGGCGCGATCAAAGCTTGGTTGGCAGAGGCAATTCTGGTTGGGGAGTAGCGCGAAACCAACACCCTCCGACTCATTCACCCCGGTACTCTGCCACAGCCACAACAGTCACAAACGAGTACGTTATTGACTTGCCGAACATCTAGGCGAACCACCAAAAGCTACCTAAAGCTAGGAGGATGGCCGCGATCGCAGCCCACAGAAACCCATTTTCTCCGGTGCTAATTTTGCTGAGGTCTTCCGGTGGCGTTTCAGGTGCCGTCGGACGTCGAGGCTTCACAGGAGGATCGTATTTGCGCAGCGTAAAGTCCGTATCGCTGTTTTCCTCCAATTCACTCAAATCAGGAATTGGGGTCAGCCAGTCAGTGCGGCGACTAAGGCGAGGTGCCTGTAAAATTTCGAGCACGCGCTTGCTTTGTTTGCGCACTTCAACGTCCGGATGTTGGCTGAGTTTTTCCCCGAGGGCGATCGCCTCGGGTAGACGCCCTGCTGCTGAGTAAGCATTCATCAGCCAGAGTTGAATGCTGCCTCCCAACAAAGTTGCCCCACCAGCCAGACGAGTACCCTCTTCGAACGCCACAACGGCGTCTTTATAGTTGCCTCGTTCAAATGCTAGTTGACCGGCGGCAAAAAACGCCTCTGCTTGGATTGTTTGCTCTGATGGCTGCGATGTCATAATCCGGATTCTACAAAGTCGCGTGATGGTGTTAATGGTTCCATAAGGGGTCTCTTGAGGCAGCCAAATCTGATTCCTCTAGGTGATGCCGCCCCTATTGGGCCAAGTCGCTGTCCTGGTATGTAGATAACTCACCCTCACAAGAAGTCCTATCATCCTTGACGGCGGCAGTTCACGACCTGAACTGTCTATCGACACAATTGACGGCGGGGCCCAATCGCCTCTCTACAGTCCTCAGAGACTTATATAGCGTAAAGGATTGCCTCTTTTCTTCAGCAGTCGCTTCTAGCGGCATTTGCGATGCTTGGGCTGCGTGACGAGAGGGGATGCCTCAGCACTTTCCAAAGCCTGTATTAAGGATCGTAAATCCACTGAAGTCCATTGGTAGGATCATTCAAACAAAGTGAATTTCAGTGATTCAGCCTGTCAAGCCGAATCTTTGACTTAGACTTTCGCTAAGTAAACTAAAACTCCAATAATTTTCAGACCTTCTATAACCTATGGATATCAAAGCAATTCTGTTAGTGCTCACAGGCGTCTTCGTTGTAGCAACGCTATTTTTTGGCACCCGCAACGGCTTTTACGACACCGACAACTATCACGGCAATGGCTCTGCTCACTAATGTGAGCTTTGCAAAGCCTCATTTAATCAACTCGGCCTTAGGCCGTTGTCACGCTACGCTAGCTGCTGTTGGTCTTGTATTTGACTGAGCCGACTGAGGTTTTGCCGTTGTCATAATCTATCTATTTGATCAGATAGGAAGCCGGTGAGCGTTTTATCTTGTTTGCCTTATGGGGTTGGCCATGCTGATGAGGGTATCTGTCTGCAATTGCAGATTGGCCCATATCGCATCATGTTGGATTGTGGGTTGACTACTCTAGAATCTTTGGAATGCGAAGCACCCGCCCCAGTCGATTTTGTTTTCTGCACCCATGCTGACCCCGATCATGGGCGATCGCTACTAGAGCTGCATCAACTCTGGCCTGATTTACCGATCTACTGCAGTGACGCCACCGCTGACCTGCTGCCGCTCAATTGGCCCCATGTCTCGTTGCCTGATGGCGCTGACTTTTGTCAACGATTGCCTTGGCGGCATTCGATCGAGCTGGCTCCGGGGCTGACGGCTAAGCTGTGGCCTGCGGGTCATCTGCCTGGGGCCGCTTGTGTCCTGATCATGTATACTTCGGCTGAGCAAAATTACAGCGTCTTTTATACAGGAGACTTTTTCCTGTCTAACTCACGACTGGCAGAGGGCTTACCACTCGATGAGTTGCGAGGGCTTAAACCTGATGCCTTAATTGTTGAAGGCACTCAAGGCACTGCCCGTCATCCCCATCGCCGCCAGCAAGAAAACCGTTTGGCCGACCAACTCAATCAAGTCCTAGCGGCTGGCCACAATGTCTTGTTGCCGGTCCCCCTGATTGGCCTTGGGCAAGAGTTGCTGATGCTGCTGCGAAGTCACCATCATTTCACTGGTCGCGACGTGACGGTCTGGGTTGATGGCTGGGTGGCTGATGCCTGTGACATCTATCTAGAACTGCTCCCCCACTTGCCGAGCAACGTCCAGAACTTTGCCCAACATCAGCCGTTATTTTGGGACGATCGCATTTTGCCCCGCATCCAGCGATTACCCCGTGAGTTGCCTGAAGACCCAGGGCATCCCGCGATCGTCATTGGCTATCAAAATGCGGACATGAGTGAACTGGCCCGCTGGGGTAAATTACCCTGGCGCATTTTTCTGCCGGATGATTTGGCCAATAGCGTGGTCAATGCTGGCCTTGAGCAGGATGACGCTCATGACCAACCGACATTGGCATGGTTAGAGCACCTGAGCACTGAGTTTGAAAAGGGGCAAGCCCATCTCGAAACATATTTGCTGAGTGACCACAGTGACGGGGCGGGGACGACTCAACTTATTCATAACCTACGTCCTCATCACGTTCTCTTTGTTCACGGTTCACCTAATTTCTTGGCTGACTTAGCCAGTCTCGAAGATTTGCAGAGTCGCTATAAACTGCACTTGCCTTCACCTCAGCAAACGGTCGAATTACCCCTTGGGGAAACCTTTTTACAGCCTGCGGTCTGCGATACTGTTTTTGCAGGGGAA